>NZ_JAEVHJ010000412.1:0-5024 GCF_016802855.1 Micromonospora sp. ATA51
CGCGAAGGACCCGACGCTGTGGGGCCCGGAGGCCGAGCCGACGGCGAAGGCCCGCCTCGGCTGGCTGGACACCCACCGGCGCAGCCGGGAACTCCTCCCCCAGCTCGCCGAGCTGACCGCCGAGCTGGAGGACCTCGACCACGTGGTGCTCGCCGGAATGGGCGGCTCGTCGCTCGCCCCCGAGGTGATCGCCCGGACCCTGGGCCGCCCGCTGACCGTGCTGGACACCACCGACCCGGGCCAGGTCCGGGCGACGCTGGCCGACCGCTTGGAGCGGACCGTCGTGGTGATCTCCAGCAAGTCGGGCGGGACGGTGGAGACCGACAGCCACCGGCGCGCCTACTGGCAGGCCTTCCTCGACGCCGGCATGACCGAGGCGGAGGCGGCCCGGCACTTCGTGGTGGTCACCGACCCGGGCTCGCCGCTGGCGGAGACGGCCGCCGAGATGGGCGTGGTGACCATCTTCGCCGACCCGGAGGTGGGCGGCCGGTACTCGGCGCTCACCGCGTTCGGGCTGGTTCCGGCGGCGCTGGCCGGGGCCGAGGTGACCGAACTCCTCGACGAGGCCGAGGCGCTGGGCGGGGCGCTGGGCCGGGACCGGGACAACCCGGGCCTGGCGCTGGGCGCCGCTCTGGCCGCGGCCGCCACCACCGGCCGCGACAAGGTCGCCCTGGTCGGCGACGGCACCGGCATCGACGGGCTGGGTGACTGGGTGGAGCAGCTGCTCGCCGAGTCGACCGGCAAGGCCGGCGTGGGCATCCTGCCGGTGGTGGTGGAGTCCCCGCGGGCGCCCGGCGCCGCCGGCCCCGACGTGCTCACGGTGTCCTACGGCGGGGCGCTGACCGCGGGGGACGTGCCCGGCGGTGGCGGCAACCCCGACGTGGCGGTCAACGGCCCGCTCGGCGCGCACTTCCTGACCTGGGAGTACGCCACCGCGATCGCCGGCGTGGTGCTCGGCGTCGACCCGTTCGACCAGCCGAACGTCACCGAGTGCAAGGAGAACACCAGCCGGATCCTGGCCGCGGGTCCGCCGGCGGAGACGCCGTCGTTCGCCGAGGGCGCCATCGAGGTGTACGCGCCGCCGGCCGCTCCCGGCGACCTGGCCGGCGTGCTGCGGTGGCTGCTCGACGGGCTGGGCGACGACGGATACCTCGCGGTGCTGGCGTACCTCGACCGCCAGGCCGACGCGGCGATGGCCGGGCTGCGCCCGCTGCTCGCCGAGGCGGCGGCCGGCCGGTGACCTTCGGGTGGGGTCCGCGCTTCCTGCACTCGACCGGGCAGTACCACAAGGGCGGCCCGCAGGTCGGCAGCTTCCTCCAGGTGACCGGCGCGGTCGCCGAGGATCTGCCGGTCCCGGGACGCCCGTACACCTTCGGAGAGCTCCAGGCGGCCCAGGCCGCCGGCGACCGGCAGGCGCTGGCCGGCCGGGAGCGGCCGGTGCTGCGACTGCACCTGACCGAGCGGGCGGCGGGCGTCGCCCAGCTGCTGGATGCGGCCGGACGGACACGGACGTGACGATGAATGACGTGAACCCAGCGGAGCGAGGAGGCGGCGTGAACCCGCTGCGCGACCCGCAGGACCGGCGGTTGCCGCGGATCCCGGAGCCGTGCGCTCTGGTGATATTCGGCGTCACCGGGGACCTGGCGCGGAAGAAACTACTGCCGGCGGTCTACGACCTGGCGAACCGGGGGCTGCTGCCCCCCAGTTTCATGGTCCTCGGCTTCGCCCGGCGGGACTGGGGCGACGGGGACTTCGAGACGCTGGCCTGCGAGGCGGCCCGCAAGCACGCCCGCACGCCCTGGCGGGACGAGGTCTGGGCCCGGCTGGCCGGCAACATCAAGTTCGTCGGCGGCTCGTTCGACGACGACGCCGCGTTCGACCACCTCGCCGCGACCCTCGACGAGCTGCGCGACACCCACGGCATCCCGGGCAACGCCGCCTTCTACTTCTCCATCCCCCCGGCGGCCTTCCCGGTGGTGCTCAAGCAGCTCGCCCGCACCGGGATGGCGGACAACGCCAAGTCCGGCGGCTGGCGGCGGGTGGTGGTGGAGAAGCCGTTCGGCCACGACCTGCCCTCGGCGAAGGCGCTCAACGACCTGGTCGACGACGTCTTCACCCGGCCGGACGTCTTCCGGATCGACCACTATCTGGGCAAGGAGACGGTCCAGAACATCCTCGCCCTGCGGTTCGCCAACAACCTGTTCGAGCCGCTGTGGAACTCCAAGTACGTCGACTCGGTGCAGATCACCATGGCCGAGGACGTCGGCATCGGCACCCGGGCCGGCTTCTACGACTCGGCCGGCGCCGCCCGCGACGTGCTCCAGAACCACCTGCTTCAGCTCCTCGCCCTGGTGGCGATGGAGGAACCGACCAGCTTCGACGCCGACGAGATCCGGACCGAGAAGCTCAAGGTGCTCAAGGCGATCACGGTGCCGAAGGACGTCGCCCGGGACACCGTCCGCGGGCAGTACCTGCCCGGCTGGGTCGGCGGCGAGCGCGCGGTGGGCTACCTGGAGGAGAAGGGCGTGCCGGCCGACTCCACCACGGAGACCTACGTGGCCGTCCGGCTCGGCATCCAGAACCGGCGCTGGGCGGAGGTGCCGTTCTACATCCGGGCCGGCAAGCGGCTGCCCCGGCGGGTCACCGAGGTGGCCATCATGTTCAAGAAGGCGCCGCACCTGCCGTTCAACCAGGAGGACATGGAGTCGCTCGGCAACAACCAGCTCGTCATCCGGGTCCAGCCGGACGAGGGCGTGGTGTTGAAGTTCGGCTCGAAGGTGCCCGGCACCACCATGGAGGTCCGCGACATCGCGATGGACTTCCAGTACGGCGAGGCGTTCACCGAGTCCAGCCCCGAGGCGTACGAGCGGCTGGTGCTGGACGTGCTGATCGGCGACCGGACCCTCTTCCCGGACGCCGCCGAGGTCGAGCAGAGCTGGCATGTGGTCGACCCGCTGGAGCACGCCTGGGCGGGTACGAAGCCGGAGCCGTACCGGTCCGGCGAGTGGGGGCCGCGGGCGGCCGACGAGATGCTGGCCCGCGAGGGCCGGGCCTGGCGGCGGGCGTGACCGGGCACAGCGAGGAAACCAGGAGGCTCCAGTGATCGGGCTGTGGGACACCACCGGCAACGAGGTGGTCAAGGCGCTCGCCGCGGAGCGCCGCAGCGCCGGCGGGGTGGCCAGCGGCATGGCGCTCACCCTGATCGTGGTGGTGGACGAGAAGCGGGTCCGCGAGGCGGAGGCGGCGGCGACGATCGCCGCCGCCGCCCACCCGTGCCGGATCGTGGTGGTGGTCCGCTCGGACGTGGAGCGGGACCGCAACCGGCTGGACGCGGAGATCGTCGTCGGCGGCCGGCTGGGCCCGTGCGAGGCGGTGGTGACCCGGATGTACGGCCGGCTCGCCCTGCACGCCGAGTCGGTGGTGATGCCGCTGCTGGTGCCCGACGTACCGGTGGTCGCCTGGTGGCACGGCGAGCCGCCGGCCGAGATCGCGACCGACTTCCTCGGCGTGGTGGCGGACCGGCGGATCACCGACGCCGCGCAGGCCGCCGACCCGATCGAGGCGATCCGCCAGCGGGCCCGGGACTACGCCCCCGGCGACACCGACCTGGCCTGGACCCGGATCACCCCGTGGCGCACCTTGGTCGCCGGGGCGTTCGACACCACCCAGGCCCGGATCACCGGGGCGACGGTCGTCGCGCCGCGGCTGGACCCGACGGCGGCGCTGATGCGCGGCTGGCTGGCCGCTCGGCTGGGCATCGACCCGGTGTGGGAGCCCACCGATGTGCACCCCCGGCTGCGGGAGGTGCAGCTGCGCTGCGCCAACGGCGACGAGCTGACGCTCACCCGGGAGGACAGCGCCGCCACCTTCCGGCGCAGCGGGCAGGAGGACCGGACCCTGCCGCTGGTCCGCCGGCCGCTCGGCGACGAGCTGGCCGAGGAGCTGCGCCGGCTCGACGCCGACCAGGTCTACGCCGAAGCGCTCGGCGCCGCGGCCGGCCTCACCGGCCTGGACCAGCGCCCCGGCACCCGGGTGCACGTGTGGAAGGATCCGGCGACCGCCCAGCGGGCCGAGGCCGGGGTCACCGCGCACGCCGGCACGACCGCGAACCACTGAGCGGACGGGCCGCGACGGTCGCCTGCGCGGCGGTCGTCAGACGGGACCGCTGGGCGGTCGGAGAGCACAGGTGACCGCGTACGCGGTCGGAACGCGAGGCACGACGAATGAGTGAGGCGAGTGTCGCCGTACACGCCGACGCCGACCTGCTGGCCCAGGCGGTGGCGGCCCGTTTGGTGGTGAAGCTGCTGGACGCCCAGGCGGACCGGGGACAGGCGTCGGTGGTGCTGACCGGCGGGCGGATCGCCGCGGCGGTGTACCGGGCGGTGGCGGCGCTGCCGGCCCGGGACGCCGTCGACTGGTCCCGGGTCGACGTGTGGTGGGGCGACGAGCGCTTCCTGCCGGCGGGCGACCCGGGACGCAACGAGACCCAGGCCCGGGCGGCGCTGCTGGACGTGGTGCCGCTGGACCCGGCCCGGATCCACCCGATGCCGCCCTCCGACGGGCCGGCCGGCAACGACCCGGAGGCGGCCGCCGCCCGGTACGCCGAGGAGCTGGCCCGGGCGGCCCGGCCGGGGCACGCCGCACTCCCCCACTTCGACGTGCTGATGCTCGGCGTCGGGGAGGACGGGCACGTGGCCTCGGTCTTCCCGGAGCACCCGGTGCACCACGACAACCGGCCGGTCAGCGCGGTCCGGGGCAGTCCGAAGCCGCCGCCGCTGCGGACCACCCTCACCCTGCCGGCGATCAACACGGCCGAGGAGGTCTGGCTGGTCGCCAGCGGGGCCGACAAGGCCCGGGCGGTGGGCATGGCGCTGGCCGGGGCGGGGCCGGTGCAGCTGCCCGCGGCCGGCGTGCGCGGCGTTGGTCGTACCCTCTGGCTGCTGGACCGGGCCGCGGCGGCCGAGGTGCCGCCGCGGCTGCGCAGCCTGCGCTGACGGTCGGACCGCGAGCCCCGACGGGACCGG
>NZ_JAEVHJ010000413.1:0-4990 GCF_016802855.1 Micromonospora sp. ATA51
CTCCTCGGCCATGTGGTGCCCGGAGTCCACCGACGCGGCGCGGACGTCGTCGGCCCAGTCCCGCCAGATCGCCGCCGGGTCGCCGTAGAGGTCGACCATGTCGTCCCGCTCGGACCACACAAACAGCACCGGGCAAACGATCCGCCGGCCGGCCGCCCGGTCCGCGTCGTCCGCCGCTCGGTCCGGTCCCAGGCCGGCCCGGTAGTCCTCGCACATCGCGTGCACCGTGGCCGGGTCGTGGATGGCCCGACGGTAGTCGGCGTACGCCTCCTCGCCCATCGCCGCGGGCGAGCCGCCGTACCAGGCGTCCGGATCGGCGTTGATCACCCGCTCGGCGGGCTTGTCGAGCTGGCCGAGGAAGAACCAGTGCCACCAGCGGGCCGCGAACCGGGCGTCGCAGCGGGCCAGCGCCTCACCGATCGGCACCCCGTCGAGCACCCCGAGCCGCGACACCCGGACCGGGTGGTCCAGCGCCGTCCGCATCGCCACGTACGCGCCCCGGTCATGGCCGACCACCGCCGCCCGGTCGTGGCCGAGCGCGTCGAGCAGCCCCACCACGTCCGCGGCCATGGCCCGCTTGGCGTACGTGGTGTGCGCCCGGTCGCTCGGTGGCTTCGACGAGCCGCCGTAACCCCGCAGGTCCGGGCAGATCACGGTGTGCCGGTCGGCCAGCAGCGGGGCGACCCGGTGCCAGGTGGTGTGGGTACGCGGGTGCCCGTGCAGCAGCACCACCGGCGACCCCGATCCGCCGTGCCGGACCCGCAGCCGCACCGGGCCGACGTCGATCTCCTCGAGGGTGAATCCGGTGAACATGGCCGCACCGGTGCCCCCGACCGGCCGGGCGGAAACCTCAGCCGAGCGCCGACCAGGCGGCGACCCCGACCAGCAGCAGCGCGCCGAGCGCCGCCTGGAGCAGCAGCGGCGGACCGAGGTGGGACCAGACCGTGGCGGTACGCGGGGTGAGCAGCTGGCCGGTGGTCAGGTTGACGATCCGTTCGATCCGCGGTGGCAGGTCCGGGTCGCGCTGCGGGCGCAGGGTGAGCTGCACGTGGTCCGCGGGGTGCAGGGCGCTCTGCGGCAGATGCCCGTGCAGTTCCACCTCCAGCAGCCGGTCCGCGCCGTCGCGCAGCCGCAGCGGGGTCACCAGAAACTCGGGCCCCTTCTTCAACTCCTTGAAGCTGCGCCGCGCGCCCCCGCCGCCGCTGCTCAGCAGCGACCGCACCAGCAGCATCAGCAGCCCCATCACGCCCGCCGCGGTGAGCACCGCCACCAGCACCGGCTGGCCCACCCGCACCTCGCGGGGGTAGCCCTCCAGCAACCGGACCACCCGCCCGGTGACGATCCGCTCCGCGGGATGGACCGCGCGCCGGATGTGGAGGTCATTATCCATGATCACCACCGAGAGTCCCGTTTCGTTCACTCATGGTATCGGCTCCCCGGGTTGAACGACATGAATGAACGACGGTCACGCGGGGGCCGTCAGGTGACATCCGGGGCCGCGCGGGTATGCGTGCGGCCGAGCTGGAAAGGGGTCGAGCATGCAGCTGTCCTTCCTGCGCCCGCTCTACAACCGTCCCGGGCCGTGGTGCTCGGTCTACCTGGACGCCTCCCGGGACACCCACGACTCCCGTCCCGCGTTGGACCTGCGCTGGCGGGCCCTCAAGGGCCGACTGCTGGAGCAGGGAGCCGACCCGGCGACCATCGACGCGGTCGAGCGGGTGGTCCGTGGGCACGACCCGATGGCGGGGGACTACGGGCTGGCCGTCTTCGCCACCGGCGGGCGGGTGGTGCTATCCGAGTACCTGTCCGCGCCGCCGCTGCGGGACCTGGCCAGCTTCGCCACCCTGCCGCACACCATGCCGCTGGTCGCCCAACGCGGTGAGCAGGTCGCCTGGGTGCGGGTGCTCGCCGACCGCAGCGGCGCGGACGCCATCGCGGTCAGCGCCGGCGGAGTGCCCCGCAAGGCGCACGTCAAGGGTCGGGAGAACTTCCAACTGCGCCGGGTCAACCCCGGCGGCTGGTCCCAGTCCCGCTACCAACGGGCGGCGATGGAGGCCTGGCACCACAACGCCGGGGATGCCGTCGCGGCCACCGTGCAGCTGGCCGAGAAGGTGGGCGCCGACGTGGTGGTGGTCGCCGGCGACATCCGAGCCACCGGCATGATCGCCGCCCAGATGCCCGAACGCTGGCAGGACGTGCTGGTCCGCACCGACGCCGGCTCCCGGACCGACGGCGCCGACCCGATGCGGATGGACGACCTCACCGTGCAGACCATCGCCGAGGTCGCCGACCAGCGGATCACCACCGCGCTGGACCGGTTCGGCGTGCAGGAGGACGTCGGCGCGGGCCTGGACGCGGTGGTCTCCGCGCTGCAACGCAACCAGGTCGACACGATGCTGATCGTCGACGACCCCTCCGCCAACGGCAAACTCTGGATCGGCCCGGAACCGACGGAGATCGCCACCGACCCCGCGCAGCTGCTGGACATGTCGGTGGCCGACCCGCAACGGGTCCGCGCCGACGCCGCCCTGCTCCGGGCGCTGGTCGGCACCGACGCCGAGCTGACCGTGCTGGCGCCGGAGGAAGCGCCGGAGCTCACCGACGGCGTCGGCGCGGTGCTGCGCTACGTCGACGCCGGCACCCCTGGGCGGGGCAATGGCTGACCGGACGGTCGCCGACCTGGTGGTGGAACGGCTGCGTGCCTGGCGGGTCCCCCGCGCCTTCGGTTGCCCGGGGGAGCCGATCGCCCCGCTGGTGGCGGCGCTGGACCGCGCCGGCGGGGACCCGGAGTTCATCCCGGCCCGGCACGAGGAGACCGCCGCCTTCATGGCGACCGGCCACGCCAAGTTCACCGGGGACATCGGGGTCTGCCTGGCCACCCAGGGGCCGAGCGCGGTGCACCTGCTCAATGGCCTCTACGACGCCAAGCTGGACAGCAAGCCGGTGGTGGCGATCGTGGGCGAGGACGTCACCGGCCCGCTCGGCGGCGCGCACGAGGAGATCGGGCTGAGCCGGCTCTTCGGCGACGTCTGCAACCAGTTCGTCCGGTACGGGCGGACGCCCGAACAGGTGCCCGCCCTTCTCGACCAGGCGTTCCGTACCGCCGCCGCCACCCGCAGCCCGACCTGCGTGGTGCTGCCGCGCGCGCTGCAGGTGGCCGTGGTGCCGGACCTGCTGCCGCAGACCGCGGGCGTGCTGACGGCGACCCCGGGGGAGCCGCTGGCCCGGGTGCTGCCGCACGACGCCGACCTGGACGCCGCCGCGGCGCTGCTGTCCGGCAGCCGGCGGGTGGCGATCCTGGTCGGTCAGGGCGGGCACGGCGCCGCCGACCAGATAGTGGCGCTGGCCGACCGGCTCGGCGCCGGGGTGGCCACCTCGCTGCTCGGCAAGCCGGTGCTGGACGAGCGGCTGCCGTTCCACACCGGGGTGCTCGGCGAGGTCGGCACCACCGCCGCGCCCAGCTGATGGGAGGCTGCGACACCCTGCTGCTGGTCGGCACGAACGACCCGTGGACGGACTACCTGCCGATGCCGGGACAGGTGCGGACCATCCAGATCGACATCGACGGGCGGCGGATCGGCGCCCGGTATCCGGTGGACGTCCCGCTGGTCGGCGGCGCCGGCGACACGCTGAGCGCGTTGCTGGGCCGGGTCGCCGACCGGCCCAACGAGCAGTGGCGGGGGGTCGTCGAGGGCTCGGTGGACCGCTGGCGACAGGCCGCCGCCGAGCGGGCCGCCGCCCCGGCCGAGCCGGTCAACCCGCAGCTCGTACTGCACGAGCTCGCCACCCGGGTGCCCCGGACCGGCTCGGTCGCCGTCGACGTCGGGTCGGTCCTCTACTGGTATGCCCGGCACCTGCAACTGCCCCCGGGCGTCCGCGCCCACCTCTGCGGGACGCTCGGCTCGGTGGGTTGCGCCCTGCCGTACGCGGTGGCCGCCAAGCTGGCCCGCCCGGACGAGCCGGTGATCGCCCTGCTCGGCGACGGCGCGATGCAGCTCAACGGGTTGGCCGAACTGATCACCGTGGCGCACCACTGGCGGGAGTGGCGGGACCCGCGGCTGGTGGTCCTGGTGCTGAACAACCGGGACCACTCGGGGATGGGCGGCGGGCGGCGGCCGACCGGGGAGCTGGCTGACCGGCGACCGGACGTGCCGTACGCCGGTTGGGCCCGGCTGCTCGGCCTGCACGGCGTCCGGGTCGACCGGCCGGACCTGGTCGGCCCGGCCTGGGACGAGGTGCTCGCCGCGGACCGGCCCAGCGTGCTGGAGGCGGTGGTCGACCCCGCCGTGTCGCTGAATCCGCCGGAGCCCGCGCTGGCCGACCTGCGTGGGGTGTTCGCCGACGGCGACGCCGCCCGGCGGGTCCGCGAGCAGACGCTCGAGGCCCAGATGAGCGTGGAGGTCGAGGACGTCGTCTAGTGCGGTGTCCACTAACGTTCACCGGGTCTCCGGTCGGTGTTGTGGATGCTCGCCTGTTGGGTGAGCGACTCCCCACCGGGTGGTGGGGCGGGCCTCCGCGGGCCAACTGATCCCGGATGCACGCCGAGCTGTTCCGCCGCACCATGGACCGCCTGGGCCTCGACTCCGGGTACGCCGCCCACCTGGACCGGGTGCCCGCGGTGACCCTGGCGACGGACAACCTCATCTCACTGTTCGGCCTGCACCGGCGGCTCAATGGGCCCCTCCTGGGACATCTGGCGGCGCTGGAGATGACCTCCTCGCTGCCCAACCGCCGGTACGGCAAGGGACTGCGCCGGTTGGGCTGGACGAGGTGGCCCCCCGCTTCTACGACGAGCACGTCGAGGCGGACGGGTGCGCGAGCCGATCGCCGCGTACGACCTGGTGCGGAGCCCTGGTCGCCGCCGAGCCGGCCCTCCCCGCTGCGGCCTGACCCCCCGCCCCGATCCGCCGATCTTGCACTTGGGGCCCGCCCCGCACGGCCTTTGCCCCGCTTCGCCCGGACACGAACTGCAAGATCGCCGGGTGGGTGG
>NZ_JAEVHJ010000414.1:0-4863 GCF_016802855.1 Micromonospora sp. ATA51
GCCCCGCCGGCCGCGAGGCGCACGCGCCGGCCAGGCCGGCCGCCCCGGACGGCTCGGCGAGCACCTTCAGCTCCAGCAGCAGCAGCCGGAACGCTCGGCGATCTCCTCGTCGTCGACCCGCACCACGCCCCGCACGCCGTCGCGCAGCACGGCGAACGGCAGCTCACCCACGCAGGACGGCCGCAGCCCGTCGGCGATCGTGGGCCCCGGCGCGACCGGGACCCGCCGGCCGGCCGCCAGGCTGCGGGCCAGCGAGTCGCAGCCGACCGGCTCGACCCCGTACACGTCGATCTCGCTGCCGGACGCGGCCAGGCAGGCCCCCGCGACCCCGCCGCCACCGCCGACCGGCACCACCAGCGCGTCCAGCGGGGTGCCGGCCCGTTCGGCCTCGGCGATCAACTCCAGGCTCGCGGTGCCCTGCCCGGCGATGACGTCCGGGTGGTCGTACGCGTCGATCAGCGGGTGCCCGGTGGCGTCGCTGACCTGGCGGGCCACCGCGAGCCGTTCCTCGACGGTGGTGCCGGCGAGCACGACCCGCGCGCCGGCCGCCCGGGCCCGGGCCACCTTGGTCGCCGCCGCGTCGACCGGCAGCACCACGGTGGCCGTCAACCCGTGCCGTCGGGCCGCCAGCGACACCGCCACCGCGTGGTTGCCGGTGCTCTGGGCGACCACCCCGGCATGCCCGGCGGCGGCGAGCCGGCCGACCGCGAGCAGCGCGCCGCGCATCTTGTACGAGCCGCCGGCTTGCAGGTTCTCCGCCTTCATCAGGACCCGGGCGCCGGCCAGCCGGTCGATCGCCGGGGAGCGCAGCACGGGGGTGCGCACCACCCTGCCGGACAACCACCGGGCGGCGTCCTCGACGTCGGCCCTGGTCGGGCCGGCCGGCGTCGGGGGATCTGTGCGTGACATCGGGTCTCCTTCGATTGCGGTTGAGGTCGGGCGCCGGCGGCGCGTGGGCAGGTCGAACAGCCAGGTCGCGCCGGCCGCCAGCAGCGCGCGGTGGACGGCCAGGCTGAGCGCCAGCACCACCGCGGTGAGCAGGACCGGGTAGCAGGTCACCAGCAGAGCCCGGCTCGTGCCCGTCAGCTCGGCGACGGGGCCGGCGAGCAGCCGGTGCAGCAGCGCCAGGACCGGCATGTGGATGACGTAGACCGGCAGCGTCCGGCGGCCGAGGGTGGCGAGCGCCCCGCCGACCACCCACCGCCGGGGAGCCGGGCCGCCGCGGTGACGCCGAACGCCACCGCGGCGACGGACACCACCAGCTGAGCGCCGGGCCACCGCTCGGCGTGGCCAGGACGAAGTAGAGCGCCAACGCGTACAGGTACCAGAGGTTGGACGGGGTGACGGTGAGCTGGATCAGCAGCCCGCCGACGCTGGTGGTTCGGTCGGTCGGGAAGCCCGGGGCAAGGGCCAGCACGGCGGTGTGGATCAGCAGCCAGACCGCGTACAGGTAGAGCAGCCGGGCGACCCGGGGGCGGCCGGCGACCCCCCACGGCCGGGCAACGGCGTTCGCTGCGAAGATCCCGGGGATGGTGAAGAACAGCGGCATCCGCAGCGGCAGCAGTTGCTCCCCGAACAGCCCCCAGGCGCCCGGCACCGGCAGGCCGACCCGCCAGTCGATCTGGAGGTAGTGCTTGACGACGACGTGCCAGAGCACCACGAGGACGATGCAGGCGCCCTTGGCCACGTCGGCCCACACCACGCGGTCCGCCGGCGTCGGGGCGACCGCCGCCGTCGTCGCGGTCGGGTCCGTACGGGTCGTCACGGTGCTCTCCTCTCCGGCTCCGGGCAGCGCCGGTTCCGGGCCCCGGATGGGGGACGGGTCGGTTTTCCGGGCATGCCGGAGGTGGGGATGCCGCGGTACGCGGATCCCGGGGAAGGTGGGTGGTGTGTTGGCGGGTCGGCCGGGTCAGTGCGGGGCGGGCAGGTGGACGTCGACCCGAAGGCCGCCGTACTCGGCGGGTCGGGCCGCGATGATGCCGTCGTGTGCCTGGGTGATCGAGCGGGCGATGGCGAGGCCGAGGCCAGCGCCCCCGCCCTGGTTGGTGCGGTCCCGGGCCAGGCGTCGGAACGGCTCGAACAGGCCCGGCACCGCCTCGGCCGGCACCACCTGGCCGGTGTTGACCACGCTCAGCGCCGGATCGCCGCCGACCGTGACGGTGAGGGTGCCGCCGGGCCGGTTGTACTTGATCGCGTTCTCCACCAGGTTCGTCACCAGGCGTTCCAGCAGCACCCGCTCGCCCAGCACGACGCGGGGATCGAGGCGGCACTCGACGGTCACGCCGGCCTGCGTCGTCCGGTCCTGGTACGCGGCCAGTACGCCGGTGACGATCTCGTCGAGCCGTTGCGGCGTACTCGAGCGCAGCCCCTGGTCGCTCTCGCTGAGCGCGAGCAGCCCGTCGATGAGCCGCTCGTTGCGTTCGTTGGTCTCCAGCAGCTGGGCGGTCAGCAGCTCCAGCTGGTCTTCGGTGGCCGCCCGGCCCAGGCCGACCTCGATCAGCGTCCGCTGCACGGCCAGCGGCGTGCGCAGCTCGTGCGAGGCGTTCGCGGCGAACCGCCGCTGCCCCTCGTAGCCGGCGGCGATGCGCTCCATCATCTCGTCGATCGCCCGGGCGAGCCGGGCCAGCTCGTCGCGCCCCCGGGGTCGGATCCGGTGGCCGAGGTTCTGCGGCCCGACGTGCGCGATCGGCTCGGCGAGGTCGCGCACCGGGCGCAGGCACCACAGGGTGGCCCACGCCAGCGCCGCCACGGCGACCAGGAACACCAGCGGCAGGCCCAGCGCCAGCAGCCCTTCGGCGGCCGGCCGCGCCAGGCTGCAGGCCTGCTGCAGCCCGGGCAGCGGCACGTCGCAGAACTGCTGGCCGCGTACCCACACGGCGCCCAGCAGCTGCTTCGCCAGGCCGGGCAGGGAGTACCCGACGAGCAGGGCGAGCACGCCGACGAGCAGGATGCGGCGACGGGGGGTCCAGTTCACGCCGGGCTGCCGATCCGGTAGCCGGCCTTGGGCACGGTATGGATGATCGCGGGCTCGCCGAGCTTCTTGCGCAGGGTCATCACGGTGACCCGCACGGCGTTGGTGAACGGGTCGGCGAA
Organism: Micromonospora sp. ATA51; assembly: GCF_016802855.1. NCBI lineage: Bacteria > Bacillati > Actinomycetota > Actinomycetes > Micromonosporales > Micromonosporaceae > Micromonospora > Micromonospora sp. ATA51. The sequence goes on from NZ_JAEVHJ010000414.1 coordinate 3,094, forward strand.
CTCGTCCCAGGCCTGCTCCAGCAGCTCCTCCGCGCTCACCACCCGGCCGCCCGCGCGCATCAGGACGTGCAGCACGGCGAACTCCTTGGGGCTCAGGCCGAGGGCGCGACCGTCCCGGGTGGCGGTGTGCCGAGCGACGTCCAGCACCACGCCGCGCTGTTCCAGCACCGGTGGCACGGCCGGCGCGGACCGCCGGCCGAGGGCCTGCACCCGGGCCACCAGCTCGGCGAAGGCGAACGGCTTGGTCAGGTAGTCGTCCGCGCCCAGGCCGAGCCCCTCCACCCGGTCCCGGATCCCGGCGGCCGCGGTGAGCAGCAGCACCCGGGTACCGACGTCGGACCCGGCGATGCTCCGGCACACCTCGTCGCCGGTCTGCCCGGGCATGTCCCGGTCCAGCACCGCCACGTCGTACCGGTTCACCTTGATCCGCTCCAGCGCGCCGTCGCCTTCGTAGCAGACGTCGACGGCCATCGAGAGGCGCCGCAGCCCCTCGGCGACCGTGTCCGCCAGCAACCGCTCGTCGTCCGCCACCAGCACCCGCACGCTTCCGCTCCCCGTGGTTCCTCGTCGTCCGGCACACCGTGGCAGGCCGGGGTTAAGGGTTCTGTAAGTACCCGCAGGAGCCATCCTCCACGGCGACGCTCGGCGGACAAACCGCCGCAAGCCCGGCCGCCGGTCTCGTCCTTGTGCCGCACGCTCTGCGGCATTCGTACGGGCCGGAAGCGTGGTCTCGGCGGTGAGGGTGAGCTGCGTCACCAAGGGGGCGGGGTCGCCTGTGCCGACCCCCGGCCCGGCCCGACGCTCGGCGTCGACCCGGCGAGCGGCCGATGCCGGACCATGGACGGATGCAGACGGCGCGCGTGGTGGGGTGGCTCGGCCTGGCCGCACACCTGGCCCTGGGAATCTGGTACGCGGCGAGTGGGTTGGTCGCCCCGGCCGGGGCGGTCGCCGGGCTACTGGGGGTCTGGCTTGTGCTCCTCGCGGTGGCGATCCGGCTCCTTCGCCGGCGGCCGGCGCTCGTGCCGTTGGTGCCGCTGGCGGCCGTGCTGATCTGGCTGGCGGTCGTCTCGGCCGGTGACGCCTGGCTCGGCTGGACAGCGTGATGGTGCGGGCCGGCTGAGCTCGACCTTCAACCCGGCCCGGAGCGGATGTCAGGGCCGCCGCACGCGCGGTGGCCCGCGGCGGAGGTCGAAGGCCTCGGGATGGCGGGTGAACGCCCACGTGGCTGACGCGAGCGCTACCAGACACAGCGTTGCCGGGACGAGGAAGCCGACCTGAGGTCCCAGCGTGGCAACGGACACCGTCGCCACGAGACTCCCATTGATCGCCGCCACGTTCTCGTGACTGAGGTAGATCGAGGTCGCCCTGCCGGCACGTCCCACCATCAACCGCTGCGCCAGGTCGATGCCGACCATGACCGTGGCGGCACCGAACAGCGCGTAGCCGATCTGCAGCAGCAGCAACTGCCCGGGTGTGGTGACGACGACGAGGCCGCCGTAGTAGGCCACGCTCGCGGCACCGCCTGCCAGGAACACCGTGCCGCGTCCCCAGCGCAGCGCGGCGAACGCCATCGCCGGCATGAGTACCAGCTCGCACAGCGGGGGCTGACAACTGCTCACTCTCCCGTGATCAAACATACGAATATATGAGTGTTAGTATCGTTCTGTGAAGCTTGCCGAGTGGGCGCGCCGTAACGGTGTGCACCCGCAGACCGCGTACCGCTGGTTCCGGGAGGGGACCATGCCGGTGCCCGCTCGGCGTCTGCCGTCC
>NZ_JAEVHJ010000415.1:0-4857 GCF_016802855.1 Micromonospora sp. ATA51
CTGATCCGCTGACGTGACCTGACTCGTCGCCCGACAGACTCGCCGGAGAGTGCTGGCAGGGCTCAAAGCCAGGGTGGTGGGCCCTCGAAGGTGAGGGTGAGCACCAGGTTGGTGCCCGTGTCGCCGTCCGGGACGGGGTAGACGTTGAGGTCGTCGATCTCACCCTGGTGCCGGCGCATGGCGGCCAGCCCGCTCGCGCACCAGCGGCGCACCGCGGCGGCGTCGAGGGTGTCCAGCACGGCGAGAAGCCTACTTGCGCGCACCGACACGCGCCGGGGTCGGCCGGCGTGTCCCCCGCCCGGCCGTCGCTCGGCGAAGCCCGCCCGACCCGAGTACGCTGGTCGGGCCCGAGTCGCCGCCGACCGGGCCGGTTGGGCGTACCGGCGGGTCATCGGGTAACCTGGCCAGGTTGCCCGGGCAGCGCCTGGCGGCGACCTCATGAACGTTTCAATCCCAGGAGTATCCCGTGGCTAGCGTGTGCGACGTCTGTGGCAAGGGACCGGGCTTCGGCCACAACGTGTCCCACTCGCACCGGCGGACCAACCGCCGCTGGAACCCGAACATCCAGTCGGTGCGGACCCCGGCCGGTGGCGGCAACACCAAGAAGCTGCAGGTCTGCACCTCGTGCATCAAGGCCGGCAAGGTCACCCGCGCCTGACGCGGTAGCCCCAAGCTTCCCGAAACACCCAGCACCGGCGGACCGTCACGGTCCGCCGGTTCTGTCGTGTCCGGGCACGGCCGGGCTGGCCGGGTGCGCGACGACCGGGGCCGCCGCGCACCCGCCGGACCGAGTCAGAGGGTGCGGCCGAAGGAGAGGCAGCCGGGGGCGTCCTGGTAGAAGCCGAAGTTCGGGATCCGCTCGTACCCGGCCGAGGTGTACATGGCGATCGCCTCGGGCTGCTTGTCGCCGCACTCCAGGATGATCCGCTTGCGGCCCTGCTCCCGGGCCGACCGCTCGACCGCGGCCAGCACCGCACGGGCCACGCCCCGCCCCCGGGCCGCCGGCGCGGTGTACATCCGCTTCAGCTCCGCCGCCTCCCCGTCGTCGCCGTGGCTGCGCCAGCCGCCGCAGCCCACCGGTTGTCCGCCGAGGTAGACCACCAGGAAGGCGCCGGCCGGCGGCTCGAACTGCGCCGCGTCCACCGGGGTGTCGTCGCCGCTGCCGCCGTACCGCTCGCCGAGGTCGGCCAGGGCCGCTTTGATCAACGCCTGCGACTCGGGCGCGTCGAACCGCTGCACCCGGATCTCGATCTCACTCACGCCTGAAGGGTACGACCGCCGCCCGGCGCGCCCCGGGCCCACCGGCCCGGTTCGGTCGCAGATCACTCCGACCGGCGGAAGTGGTCCCAGCCGGCCGGCCCGGCGTACGGCACGCCGTCCACGGTCACCCCCGCCCCCTCGGTCACCCGCCCGATCGGCCGCCAGCCCGCCGGCAGCGCCACCGCCGGCGGGAAGGTCGCGGCCAGGGCGTGGTCGTCGCCCCCGCCGAGGATCCAGGAGTACGGGTCGACGCCGAGTGCCTGCGCCGCGTCCCGCATCTGCCGGGGCACCTCGAAGGCGTCCCGGCGCAGGTCGACGGCGACGCCGCTGGCCTTCGCCACGTGGCCCAGGTCGGCCAGCAGCCCGTCCGACACGTCGATCATGGCGGTGGCGCCGAGCCCGGCGGCCTCCGGACCGGCCGGATAGGGCACCTCGGGCCGCCGGAACGCCTCCACCAGCAGCCGGGGCGTCCGGAAACCGCGGGACAGCACGGTGTACCCGGCCGCCGCCCAGCCGGTCCGCCCGGCCAGGGCCACCACGTCGCCGGGCCGCGCCCCGGAGCGGACCACGGGCGGCCGGCCTGCCAGGTCGCCGAGGGCGGTGACCGCGATGGTCAGCGTGGGACTGGCGGACATGTCGCCGCCGACCACGCTCGCGCCGACCAGGGCGCCTCCGCGCCGAGCCCGTCGGCCAGTTCCTCCGCCCAGCTCGGGTCCAGATCCGCTGGCATGCAGAGGGCGACCAGCAGCGCGGTCGGGGTGGCGCCCATCGCCGCGATGTCGGCCAGGTTGGCCGCCGCCGCCCGGTGCCCCACGTCCCGCGCGCTCGACCAGTCCCGGCGGAAATGCCGCCCCTCGACCAGCACGTCCGTCGAGGCCACCACCCGCCGGTCCGGCGCCGCCACCACCGCCGCGTCGTCACCGGGGCCGAGCAGGCAGCTCTCCCCGTACGTCAACCGGGCGGTGACCCGGTCGATCAGTCCGAACTCCCCGACACCCGCGACCGTCATCTTGTCCCCTCGCCGCGCTCATTCATGCTCGTCACCCCGCCACGGCACGCCCCGCCCGGCAGCCGCGTGTGCTCGCTCACCGCGTCCAGCCGGCGACCGATAGGGATCAGGCCTGCTCCGTAAGGTAGTTTCACCCTTCGGGCCGCCCCAGGCGGCGACGGACGGAGGTCGAGTCGTGGTACAGGCGTACATCCTCATCCAGACCGAGGTCGGTCGGGCGCGTGACGTGGCCGGTCTGATCGCGGACCTTGCCGGCGTGGTACGGGTCGACGCCGTCACCGGGCCGTACGACGTGGTCGTCCTCACCGAGGCCAACACCGTCGACGAGCTCGGCAAACTCATCGTCAGCAAGGTGCAGATGGTGCCCGGCATCACCCGCACCCTCACGTGTTCGGTGGTGCGCCTGTAAGTGGACGAGATCACTGTGTCCCCCGCTCCCGAGAAGTCCCGCCCGGCCGACGAGACGCCGCGCCCGGACCGGACCACCCGTCGCGCCGCGCTGATGGCCACGCTGATCGCGCTGCCGGTGACCGTGGCGGTGGCCGGCTTCACCTTCGCGAAGCTCGCCCCGGACGAGCCGGCCGCCGCGCCGCGCCCGTCGGCGACCGCCGCGCGGCCGCAGTCCACCGCCCCGGTGGAACTGCCCGCCCCGACGCTGGCCGAGCGGCCCGCGACGGTCTGCCGCGCCCTGGTGTCGCAGCTGCCGGACCGGGTCCGCGACCTGACCCAGCGGCCGGTCACCGCCGGCCCAGAGCAGAACGTCGCGTACGGCGACCCGGCGCTCACCGTCGCCTGCGGCGGTACCCCGCCGATCGTCCAGCCCACCGACGAGGTGTGGTCGTCGACAAGGTCTGCTGGCACGCGGTGCAGGAGGCCGACGCGACCGTGCTGACCACCGTCGACCGGGAGACCCCGGTCCGGGTCCGGGTGCCCCGGCAGTACGAGCAGCCGCTGCAGTGGGTCGGCCCGATCTCCGACGCCGTCGTCTCCGCGGTCCCCTCGGCGAAGTCCGCCCCCACCGGCTGCACCGCCTGATCCACGCCCCGCGGGCTTCCCCGCGGGACGGGTCCGGTGCGGCCGGGTCAGCGGCCGGCGTGGCGGTGCAGGGCGCTACGGATGAGGCGGTTGACCAGCTTCGGGTACTCGAGGCCGCTGGCCGCCCACATCCTGGGGAACATCGACGTCGGGGTGAACCCGGGCATCGTGTTGATCTCGTTGAGGTAGACGTCCAGCTCCGGGGTGACGAAGAAGTCGACCCGGGCCAGGCCGGAGCAGTCCAGCGCGGTGAACGCCCGGGTGGCGTACTCCTGGACCTGCCGGGTGACCCGCTCGGGCAGGTTCGCCGGGACGTCGTACTCGCAGACCTCGTCGGCGAAGAGGTACTTCGCCTCGAAGTCGTACCACTCCCGGTCGCCGACCATCCGGACCTCGGCCAGCACGGACGCCTCGGGCGCGCCGCCGGCCTCGCCCTCCAGCACGCCGCACTCGATCTCCCGGCCGACGACCGCCCCCTCGACCAGCACCTTCGTGTCGATCTCCCGGGCGGTGGCGACCGCCGCGTCGAGCTGGGACCAGTCGTCGACCTTGGTGATGCCGAAGGACGAGCCGGCGCGGGACGGCTTGACGAAGACCGGCAGCCCCAGCCGCTCCTTGTCCGCCTCGCTCAGCGTCATCCCGTTGCGCAGCACCACGTACGGGCCGACCGGGATGCCCTCGGCGGCGCAGAGCTTCTTGGTGAACTCCTTGTCCATGGCGGCGGCGGAGGCGAAGACGTTCGCCCCGACGTACGGGATGTCGGCCATCTCCAGCATCCCCTGGATGGTGCCGTCCTCGCCGTACGCCCCGTGCAGCACGGGGAAGACCACGTCCACGTCGGCCAGCGCCCGCGGGCCCTCCGTCGGGTCGAGCACCATGAGGCCGCCCGCGGTCGGCTCGGCGCGCAGCACCAGGGCGGCGCCGGCGGCGGCGGTGATCTCCGGGAGCTTGCGCGCCTGGATCGAGAGCTCGCTCGGGTCGCCGCTGGTCAGCACCCACTGGCCCTGCCGGGTGATGCCGACCGGCACCACCTCGAACTCGTCCGGGTCGAGGGCGCCCAGGACGCTGCCGGCGCTGACGCAGGAGATGCCGTGCTCGGGGCTGCGGCCGCCGAAGACGATCGCCACACGGGTCTTGCCTGGGGTGGTCACTCGAGGTCACCTCTTCGCTCGCGACTGCGGCTGGCCGTGCTCGCCGGTGGCGCTCACCCGATTGACCTTACTGTGCGTGGCGAGAACCCGAAGCGATACCCGGGGACGTGGGTCGGGGCAGCGCAACCGGTCAACGAGTCATATACGGGGAGTAATGGCCGTGCGGGTGAGCGGAGGCGAGCCCACCTTCACTACGCTCCTCGTCCTATGAGCGCCGATCCCCTCATCGACAGCCTGCTGGCCGCCCTGGACGCCCGCCCGGACGACCTGCCCCTGCGCCTGCACCTGGCCGGGCTGCTGCTGGACTCCGGCCGGGGCGCGGAGGCGATCGCGCAGGTCGGGCAGGCGCTCGCCCGGGATCCGGGCAACGACCAGGCGCAGGCCCTGATGCAGCGGGCGCTG
>NZ_JAEVHJ010000416.1:0-4851 GCF_016802855.1 Micromonospora sp. ATA51
GTTCGTCGAGGTAGCGGGGCTCGGCGGATCCGTGGCCCGCGGGCGTCCCGGAGTGCGTGGACACCCCCGTGCGGCCGGCCGAGCCGGCCAGCCGACTGAGCCGGTGGCTGTTCCAGCACCGGGTGCAGCCGGTCGGCCCGGAGACCCGGGAGCCGGAGGCGAAGGCGCACCCCTGGTGGCAGGTGATGTGCCTGACCGGCGTGGACTACTTCTCCACCCTCTCCTACCTGCCCGGCATCGCCGCGTTGGCGGCCGGCGCGCTCTCCCCGCTGGCCACCCTGCTGATCGTGGCGCTGACCCTGCTCGGGATGCTGCCGATGTACCGGCGGGTGGCCCGGGAAAGCCCGCACGGGCAGGGCTCGGTGGCCATGCTGGAACGGCTGCTGCCGTTCTGGCGAGGCAAGATATTCGTGCTGGTGCTGCTCGGCTTCGTGGCCACCTCGTGGATCATCACGATCACCCTCTCCGCCGCCGACGCCACCGTGCACCTGCTGGAGAACCCGATCCTGCCGGCGTCCTTCCCGCACGGCACCACGGCCGCGGTCGCGGTGACGGTGGCGCTGCTGCTGATCCTCGGCGGCGTGTTCCTGCTGGGCTTCAGCGAGGCGGTGCAGGTCGCCATCCCGCTGGTGGCGGTCTTCCTCGGGCTCAACGCGGTGATCGTGGTCGTTGGGCTGGCCGAGGTGGCCGCCGACCCGGCGGTGCTGAGCGGCTGGACCAACGCCCTCACCGCCCGTGGCGCCGGCGTGGGCGACCTGCTCGGGCCGGCCGTGCTGGCCTTCCCGCTGCTGGTGCTGGGGCTCTCCGGCTTCGAGACCGGCGTCAGCATGATGCCGCTGATCAAGGGCGAGGGCACCGACCCGCGGCAGCGGCTGGAGAACCGGATCCGCAACACCCGCAAGCTGCTCGCCACCGCGGCCCTGGTCATGTCCGTCTACCTGATCGCGACCACCTTCGTCACCACCATGCTGATCCCCGCGGAGGAGTTCCAGCCCGGCGGGGCGGCCAACGGGCGGGCGCTGGCGTTCCTGGCCCACGAGCACCTGGGCGAGGCGTTCGGCACCGTCTACGACATCAGCAGCGTGCTGATCCTCTGGTTCGCCGGCGCCTCGGCGATGGCCGGCCTGATCAACATCGTGCCCCGCTACCTGCCGTCGTACGGCATGGCGCCGGAGTGGGCCCGGGCGGTCCGGCCCGTGGTCATCGTCTACACGCTGATCAGCATCGCCATCACCGTCGCCTTCCGGGCCGACGTCAACGCCCAGGCCGGCGCGTACGCGACAGGGATCCTGGCGATGATGGTCTCCGGCGCGATCGCGGTGACCATCTCCGCGTACCGGTCGCGGCACCCGTTCGCCGGGGCCGGCTTCACGGTGCTGACCCTGGTGCTGCTCTACGCCCTCACCGAGAACGTGATCGAGAAGCCGGACGGCATCACCATCTCCGGCTTCTTCATCGCCGGCATCATCGCCGTCTCGCTGATCTCCCGGGTCACCCGGACCACCGAGCTGCGGGCCGAGCGGATCGAGTTCGACGAGGCGGCCCGGCGGTTCATCGCCGACTCGCTGACCCACGACGGCCGGCTGCACCTGATCGCCAACAAGCGGCAGAGCGGCTCGGTGAAGGAGTACCGGTTCAAGGAGCGGGCGCAGCGCGCGATCAACCCGGTGCCGGGCGCCGCGGACGTGCTCTTCCTCGAGATCGACGTGGTCGACCCGTCCGAGTTCAGCCAGGTGCTGCGGGTGCACGGGGTGGAGGTCGACGGGTACCGGGTGCTGCGGGCCGGCAGCCCGGCCGTGCCGAACGCGATCGCGGCGATCCTGCTCGCGCTGCGCGACGGCACCGGCGTCCGCCCGCACGCCCACTTCGAGTGGTCCGAGGGGAACCCCCTCGCGCACCTGCTGCGCTATCTGATCCTGGGCCGCGGCGACACCCCTCCCGTGGTCCGGGAGATCATCCGCAAGTCCGAGCCCGACCCCACCCGCCGCCCCGGCATCCACGTCGGCGGCTGAGGTCCGGGCCGGGCCGCTCAACCGAGCGCGCGCAGCCGAGCGTTGAGGTCGCCGGCGAAGAAGTCGAGGAAGCCGTCCGGGTCGGGGCCGGCGTTCTGCATGACGATGTGGTCGTAGCCCGCCTCGACGTAGGCGCGCGCCTTCGCGACGTGGACCTCCGGGTCAGGGCCGACCGAGAACTGCCGGCGGACGTGGTGGTCCTCCACCCAGGAGGTGGCCGCGTCGAAGTTGACCGGGTTGGGCAGCTCGCTCATCACCTTCCACCCGGTGATCGCCCACCGGCTGGTCTCCCGGGCCGCGCGGACCGCCTGCTCCTCGTCGGTCGCCCAGGCGATCGGCACCTCCGCGTAGCGCGGGCCCCGCCCGCCGGCCTGCCGGTAGTGGTCGGCGATCGACGACTTCGGCTCGGTGGCGAAGAGGCCGTCGCCCAGCTCGGCGGCCATGGCGGCCGAGGCCCGGCCGCTGGCCGCGACCGCGATCACCGGCAGCGTCTCCGGCAGGTCGAAGACCCGGGCGTCCTCCAGCTGGAGGTGCCTGCCCTCGTACGACTGGTAGCCGCCCTGCCAGAGCAGCCGGATGATCTCCAGTGCCTCGCGGAGCCGTTCGTGCCGCCCGCGGACGCTCGGGAAGCCCTGCCCGACGACGTGCTCGTTGAGCCGCTCGCCGGCGCCCACCCCGAGGGTGAACCGGCCGTCCGAGACCAGCGCCATGGTGGCGGCGGCCTGGGCGATGATCGCCGGGTGGTAGCGCACCGTCGGGCAGGTGACGCCGGTGGCGAGCCGGAGCGTGCTGGTCTTGGCGGCGATCGCGCCGAGCACGCTCCAGGTGAACGGGGAGTGCCCCTGCACCTCGAGCCAGGGGTGGTAGTGGTCGCTCATCTCCACGAAGTCGAAGCCGGCCTGTTCCGCGCGGACCGCCTGCCGGATGAGCTCCTGTGGTCCGAAGGCCTCCGAGGCCAGTTTGTAGCCGATCTGCATCGCCGGGTCTCCCGTTCCGTCCGCGGTGGACCTCGGCCCTTCCCGGCAGGTCGCCGGCAAACGCCAGCCGGGAACCCAGCCTCCTAGGACGCACTACGGGTGGTGACGCGACCGGCCCGGCGCACGCAGCGGCCCGCGCCGCGGGGGGAGCGGGCGCGGGCCGGAGCAGTGGGGGATTACTTGGACGGCTCGGGGAGCGTGCAGTCCACCTTGGGGTTGGCGCCGATGTAGTTCAACGGGCCGGCCACGATGGTCACCAGGATGGTGCCCGCCTCCGCGCAGTTCTTGTCGTCGCTGCTGTAGTAGCCGCGCTGACCGGCCGCGATCGCGCCGATGATCAGCCAGATCACGACCAGGACGCCGACTATCGAGGTGCCGCGCATGGGTTGCCTCCAGGGGTGTGGTGGATTTCGAGGTGCCACCCCTGTACCCAATCCGCGCGTTCGGCTAACGGAGGCGGGGACCGGGCGGACGGCCGTTTACGACCATGCCCGGGAGCTTCGGCTCAGTGCGGCGGCTTCGGGGACTCCGGCGGCCGGCCCCGGCTGCGTCGATAGTCGGCGACGGCCACCCCGGCGAGCACCAGCATGGCCCCGGTCGCGGCGACCAGCGGCGGCAGGAAGAGCACGGCCGGGGCGATGGTGAGCAGCGCCAGCAGCCCGCCGGGGCGGGACAGCGAGACCCGGCTGAACACCTCGTACTCGAAGAAGGACCGGCCGACCAGGAACAGCGCCGGCCCGCCCAGGATGACCGCCGCCCAGGCCGGCGGCGTACGCCCCGTCGGCTCGTGCAGCACCAGGTCGAAACCGGCCGCGGTGACCACCACCCCGGCCACGATCAGCAGGTGGGTGTAGGGGGCGGTGTTCAGGAATCGGCTCGGCTGCTTCGAACTGGAGATGGCGTGCGGCAGCAGCTCCCCGGACTTGTGCACGTAGATCCGCCACAGCAGCAGGGTGGTGATGAAGGCGACCGTGAAGGCGCCGATGTTCTGCGCCTCCGAGTGGTAGATGCTGAACATCATGCCGGTGGTGAGGATGGCGTCGCCGAGCGCGATGATGAAGAACTGCTGGTAGCGCTCCGAAAGGTGTTCAGCCGTGACGTTGCGCTGGGCGTCCGGCACCACGCCGAGGCCGGGCACCGGGTACGCGAGCCGGAAGCCGACATAGTCGAGGGCGAGCGCCAGCGCCCACAGCGCCTCCCGGGCGTGGCCGTGGACGAACCCGCCCGCGATCCACGGCACGGCGGAGACGGCGAACCAGATGAAGATCCGCGCCGCCCGCCGCTGGGTCTGCCGGTGGTGCCGGACCGTCGGCATCAGGAACAGGCCGCGACCGAGATGGATCGCGACGTACGTCGCGGCGAAGACCAGCCCTCGGCTGGCGAACGCCTCCGGGATGGCGGTGGTCATCAGCAGCGCCCCGAACATCACCGCGATGATCAGCAGCTTGATCTCGGTGCGCTCCGGGTCGTACATGTCGGTGACCAGGGTGGTGATCGCCCAGGTCCACCAGAGCGCCATCAGGATGAGCAGGGCCTGCAGGGCGCGTTCCCAGTTGAGATCGACGACCATGCCGCGCGAGACGAGCGCCAGCGCGACCACGTAGACCAGGTCGAAGAAGAGCTCCAGCAGCGTCACCCGGCGAGGTGACTCGGGGTCGCGCACCGGGGGCCGGCCTCGTCGCGAGGGCTGCTCGGGCGAGGCGAAGGGCACGAGTTGCTCCTGCGGTGCGGGATCGGCGCGACGGGCCGGTGGTCCTCACCGACGCTAGATCCTTGGGTTCGAGAATCTGAACAACTGAGTCAGGTTTTCAGGCTGCGGTTTTGAGTCGTGCGCGGGCGATGTAGTCGTCGACGTGGTGGTC
>NZ_JAEVHJ010000417.1:0-4845 GCF_016802855.1 Micromonospora sp. ATA51
GGCGGGCATTCGGGAACGCGTCCTTGCTGACCACCACATGATTGTCGGTCAGCAGGCGGCGGCGGAACGCTGTCTTGCCCGACGCCTGCAGACCGATCAGGATCGCCAGTTCCAGCCGACCAACCACAGACCGCCTCCGGTAGCCGCCACCGACCTGGGGCCGCTCAACCTCTGGGGCCCGGTCGGGACCAGGTCAGCGTCCGAGGTCGACCTCGATCTCCACCTCGACGTCGTCATGGACCTTGAGCGCGCCGAGAAAGGCCGAGTACGGCTTGATTCCGTACGCCGACTGGGTCACCACCGTGGCGGCGCGGTACCGGTCGGGCGTCACCTCGCGTACATCGACGTCGATGGGGGCGGCGACCCCGTGCAGAGTGAGCGTTCCGCTGATCGTGGCGTGGTCGTCGCCGGTGACGACGCGGCTGGACTCGAAGGTGGCCGTCGGGTGGCGATCGACGTCCAGCGTGCGCCGGGCGTTGTTCTCGATCTCGCGCCGGTCCCTGTCGGTCAGCGGTCGCGCACCGCCGGTGCCCTCCCGTACGGCCAAGGATCCCAACTCGACGCGGGCCGTCGCGTTGGCGTCCACCGGCCCGGTCTCGGGAACGTCCAGCTCCACCGACCAGTCGGTCACCTCAATGGTCAGGTCGTGCCCGACGGTCGAGCCGACACCCTTGCGGCTGGTGCGCAGTAGCATCCGCCCGTTGTTCGGGCCGAACCGCAACTGGCCGGTTGTGATCGCCACCCGCCAACTGTACGCGGAATCACCACCGCCCTCATCGCAACCAGGCATTTCAGTCAAGCGACGCGAGCTTGTTGCGTACGTGGTTCACGGCCTGGGTTGCGGTGCGGCTTGCGTGTCCGGCTGCGGCGGCGCGCCGCCGATGACCGTCACCCGGGCTTGACGGCGCTGGTGCGGGCAGTTCGGCCGGGCGGCCGAGCGGGTGTACGAGGTCGTACAGCCAGTGCTTGGCCGCCCGATTGCTCCCTGCTACGAGGGAACGGGCCTGCCCGGGTTCGTCAGAACCGCAGCTTGCGCAGGCAGCGGTAGCCGACCTCGGCCGTCTGCTGCGGTGTCACATCGGGGGTGTCGTTTTCGACGATGTACTCGAGCACCGAGTGCTCCTGGAAGATCCGGGCAAAATCGATCACCCCGGTGCCGAGGTCGGCCATGTCGCCGTCGGACGCGTGCCGGTCCTTGACGTGGTACTGCAGGACACGCTGGGGCGCGGAGCGGATGACGTCCAGCGCGAAGCCCTCGGGGTCGACCACTCCATCGCCTGAGTTGATGCCGCCGGTGACGGCCCAGTAGAGGTCGACTTCCAGGTGTACGAGCTTCGGATCGAGCTCCTCGGTCAACACGTCCCAGGGTCGCCTGCCACCTCCGAGGTCGATGGTGAACTCGTGGGCGTGGTTGTGGTAGCCGTAGCGCAGGCCGGCCGCTGCCGCTGCCGCAGCCTCGACATTCATCTGTTCCGCCCAGCGCTTCCAGTCGTCCTCGCGGTCGGAGTACAGGTACGGCACTACCATGAACGACTGGCCCAGGGTGAGCGCGTTCTGGATCTTCTGTTCCAGCGCGCCGGCGTCACCGCTGATCCCGTCGTGGCTGGAGCTGGCCTTGATGCCGATGCTGTCCAGGAACTGGCGCAGCTGGGCAGCGGTACGCCCGAAGTAGCCGAGCGCCAACTCCACCTTCGGGTAGCCGATCTCGGCGAGGTGGGCGAGGGTCGCGTCGTACCCGGGCGAGCCCCACAGCGCGTCGCGTACCGTCCACAGCTGAATGCTGATCAGGCCCGGGGGTAACTGGTGGCGCCCGGTGGTGCGGGTGGTGGCCGACGCGGCCGTTGCGCCGATCCCCGACGCCGCGAGGCCGACACCGGCGACCGCCGCCAGTGAACCGCGCAGCAGGCTCCGTCGGTCGATGACGGACCGCCGCAGGGCGGCTTCTCCGTCGAATCCGTAACACATGATGACTCCTTCTGTGGTTCTACGCGGTGGGGACCAGGACGACCTGGTCCGTTCCGGTCAGGGAGGTGGCGAGGTGTTCGCGGGTGTGGACGGCCAGGTCGGTGCCTTTGGGGAAGTATTGGCGCAGCAGTCCGTTGGTGTTCTCGTTGGAGCCGCGTTGCCAGGGTGAGTGCGGGTCGCAGAAGTAGACCGGCATGTCCGCGGCGATGCTGAACTCGTGGTGCATGGCCATTTCCGCGCCTTGGTCCCAGGTCAGAGACCGTTTCAGGTGGTGCGGCAGGGTGGCCATGGCGGCGAGCAGGCCGTCACGGACCCGGTCGGCGCTGCGGCCGGCGCCCAGGTGCACGAGCAGGACGTAGCGGGTGGCGCGTTCGACGAGGGTGCCAATCGCGGAGCCGTTGTCCTTGCCGATGATCAGGTCGCCTTCCCAATGACCCGGGACGGCACGGTCGTCGGCCTCGGCGGGCCGCTCGCTGATCATCACCATCGGATGAGTGAAACGGGGCTGGCGCTGCCCGGGCTGACGGCGCGGGCGTCGCACCACCCGGCCGGTGCGCAGCGCGGCGCTCAGTTCCCGGCGCAACTCGCCGCGGCCCTGGACGTAGAGCGCCTGGTAGATCGTCTCGTGTGACACGTGCCGCTCGCTTCGCTCGGGAAAGTCGCGGCGCAGCCGACGGCTGATCTGTTCCGGGCTGTGCTTGCAGTCGAGCATGCCCTGCACCAGGGAACGTAGCTGCGGGCAGGCGGCGATCTTGCCGAGCTTCGGGCGAGGCCGCCGACTGTCGGCGCGTTGCTGGGCCGCGTAGGGCTGGTAGTCGCCGCTGTCCGGATGCCGGTTGCGGCGGATCTCCCGGCTGATCGTGCCCGGCGACCGTCGCAACTCAGCGGCGATCGCCGCCTGAGAGGCACCCTCGCGCAGCTGGTCAGCGATCACGATCCGCTCATCCTGCGACAGATAGCGGCCCGACACGGCCGAAGGCCGGCAGCAGGACGAGATACGTCCTGCTGCCCGGCCTTCGCCTGGCTCATGCGCCCGTAGCGCCAGCGGTGACCAGTCTTGCGATTGATCCCGACCAGCCGACACGCTTCACTCGTACTCACACCCCGCGCCACAAGATCCAAATATGCCTGGCGCTCCGCGCGAAGCTTCTTACGACCCTGCGGCCGACGATCCCCACGGATCTCGAACACTGCAACCCCTGATCAGGTCAGGCGTTGCAACGATCCCTGGAACCCAAGCTGGTGGTTCACACCGGGTTGGGGCCTTTTTTGTGTCCGCGTGCGGGTGGTGGTGGCTCGGTGGGTGCTCGGGAGCCGATGGACCAGGTTGGCACCGGTGGGACGTGGCGGGTGCTCCGGGACGCCCGTCGGTGGCTGCCGATGTGGGATGTCTCGGTGGCCGGGGTTGCGGCCGTCGGTGGGTCCCGGGTCGGCTCGAGGTGGTTCCTCGGAAGGGCTCGGTGCCGGGAGATGGGCCGATCTTGCGCGGGTACGTTTTGCCAGTTTTGAGTGTTCTGTAATCGACTCTTCGGCTGATGCGGTGAACAGTGATCATGGAAAACGTCTCACAAACCCCGTTTTGAGAGTGCGGGAGTTCCCCCGGAGCCCCACCGCGCCGCCGCAGCGCCGGGATGGCCGGGCGTCGACGGGTAGGGGATCATCGATGGGTGCCCGGTGGTGTTGTGTTGACGCCTCGGCGGTGGCGGATCCTGTCGTTCCTGGCATTGCATGGCATGGCGACCACGATCGACATCGCGGTGGTGGTGGGAGAGCCCCGGTTGACGGCGCACCGGGACCTCACGTGGCTGCACGCCGCAGGCCTGGTGGACCGGGAGCGGGCGGCGGAGGACCGGGCGCACGCGTGGTGGTATCGGATCACCAGGCAGGGCGCCGACCTGCTCGGCCGTGATCTCGTCGCGTCGGGGCGGTCGGTGCCGTTGCGGCTGGGTCAGCGGGACTGGAGTGCGGCGCACTACCTGCTGTTCCTGCCGCTGCTGGCGGCCGCCCGTGAGGATCCGGGCCGGTGTGGGCTGTTCCAGTGGTTGACGACGTTGGACACGTCGGTGTGGTTGCGGGAGCGGGGTCTGGCGCATCTGCGCGCCGACGGGTACGGGGTGTGGCTGGAGGGCGGCCGCTGTCTGCGGTTCCTGGTGCACGTGGATCCTGGCCCGGTCGGTGAGGTGATCGCCGAACGCGAGCGATCGACTGCCGGCCTCGGCACGGTTCTGGCCGGCTACCGGCGTACCGACCCGGTCGTGCCGGTCGGCGTGGTGCTGGTCATCGCCCGCGACGCGGCCCGCGAAGCGAACCTGCTGGCTGATCTGGTGAGCCGGCCGTTGCGGGCGCCGGTCGCGGTGACCACCGTCGACCTGTTGCACCCGCACTGGCCGCACGAACAGATGTGGAGGACCCCGACCACGGGCACCGCACGTCACCGGTTGATCGACCTCTCATTTCCGTCCGAACTAACCCGGATGAGTTGAACCAGATGGGACCGCCGTGAGGGAAGCGGCGCCACCGTCGCGCGGGTCTGGTGCCGCCCATTGCTAGAACCGGGAGAGGCAGCCGTTCATGGTCCGGGCGGCCTGCCATCGTGACATTCCGTTACCAAGGAGCCGGTATCGACCAGGCTGGCCTATCCGCTTCTGGCCGATGTGCGGTTGCGGCGGTCCGTACAGACGGGATTGGCGGGGTCGTTCCTATAGTGAATTCATGCGATGCACAGCACCCAGTCAGGGCCACCGCACCTCCAGCGGTGCCGCCGCATGTCCCGTCCATGGCCCAATGCCGCGTAGCCTAAGTTGATCATGGTGTTGGGTGGGTATCCGGGGGTCTGCGGCGTGGCGGGATGACGCCGATGGTCCTGACCGTTTTGATCAC
>NZ_JAEVHJ010000418.1:0-4835 GCF_016802855.1 Micromonospora sp. ATA51
GAGACGCCCGGCGCGGTGCGGATCGGCACCGTCCGGATCCCCGACGCCGAGCCGGTGCCCGCGCTGGTGCCGCTGCTGGACGCGGGCCACGTGCACCTGGCCGGCAGCGACCGGGCGGGCATCGCCGCGGTGGTGCCGGCCCTGCTGCTGCGTTCCGTCGGCCGCGCCGACCCGGGCGGGGTCCGCCTCTTCGGGTACGACCCGGAGCACCTCGGCGGCGGCCTGGCCGGGTTCGCCCCGCTGGGCACCGCCGGGCTGCTCACCTTCGTCGGCCCCGGCGGGCTCGGCCGGCTGCTGGACGACCTGGTGGAGCAGATCCGGCGGATCAACGAGACCGTGCTGGCCGGCGAGTACACCTCGCTGCGCGAGCTGGCCACGGCGACCGGCCGGCGCCCGGAGCCGTGGCGGGTGGCTGTGCTGCTCGGCGGCGACGAACTGTCCCGGCACGAGCGCGGCCAGCTGGACCGGGTGGTCCGCACCGGCGCCGCGTGCGGGGTGCACCTGGTGGTCCGCGGGATCGACCTGCCCGACGACCCGACCGTGTCCCGGGTGGTGGTGCAGCCGGACGGGGCCCGGATCGGCGGACTGCCGGTCGTCCTCGACGACCGCCGCCGGCCACCCTGGTCACCGAGACCTGCCGGGAGGTGGCGTCCCGGGTCAACGCCGGCCCACCGCCGACGCCCTTCGCCGACCTGCTCCCGCCACCGGAGCGGATGTGGCGGGAGGACTCGGCGCACGGGCTGACCGCGCCGATCGGCGAGGGCCCGCACGGCCGGCCGGTACTGCTCACCCTCGGCGACTACCCGCCGCACGCCCTGATCGGCGGTCCGTCCGGCACCGGCAAGACGAACCTGATCTTCGCCTGGATCGGCGCGCTGGCCTCCCGCTACTCCCCCGCCGAGCTGGAGTTCTACCTGCTGGACTTCAAGGAGGGGGTGTCCTTCGCCCGGTTCGCCCAGGGCCGGCGGGACCCGAGCTGGCTGCCGCACATGCGGCTGGTCGGGATCAACGTCAACACCGACCGGGAGTTCGGGCTGGGGCTGCTGCGCTTCCTCGCCGAGGAGCTGCGCCGCCGGGCGGACGCCGCCAAGAAGCACGAGGTCACCAAGCTGGCCGAGCTGCGGGCGGTGGACCCCACCGGGCACTGGCCGCGGATCGTCGCGGTGGTCGACGAGTTCCAGGCGCTGCTCGCCGGGCGGGACGTGGTGGCCCGGGAGGCCGCCGACCTGCTGGAGGACCTGGCCCGGCGGGGCCGGTCGCAGGGTATCCACCTGGTGCTCGCCTCGCAGGACGTCCGCGGCATCGAGGCGCTGTGGGGGCGGCCCGCCCTGGTCGCCCAGTTCACCCTGCGCATCGCGCTGCCCAAGGCGCTGCGCATCCTGGCCGAACGCAACGACGCCGCCCAGTCGCTGCCCCGGCACCACGCCGTGGTCAACGCCGAGTCCGGGCTGGCCGAGGGGAACGAGGTGGCCCGGATCCCGTCGGCCAGCGACTGGGAGAGCTGGAGCGAGCTGCAGCACCGGCTGTGGCGGATGCGCCCGGCCGACGCCGCCCCGGCCCGGCTCTTCGACGGCGATGCGATCCCCCGTCTCGCGGACGCGCCGGATTTCCGGGCGCTGACCGCGCCGGACGAGGGGGTGCCGCGCAGCCCGGTGGCCCTGCTCGGCGAGATCATCGACGTGCAGGCGCGGTCCGCGACGCTGCGGCTGCCCCGGGCCCCGGGACGCAACCTGGCGGTGCTCGGCACCCGGGTGGACGAGGCGTGCGCGGTGCTGGACGCCGCCGCCCGGTCCCTCGCGCGCCAACACCGCCCCGGCACCGCCCGGTTCTCCATCGCCTGCCTCGACCAGGACGCCGACCCGGCCGCCCGGGCCCTCTACGAGGACCTGGCCGACGACGCCGCCTGGTACGACGAGGAGACGATCCCGGAGCTGATGGCCGAGGTGGGCGACTCGCTCGGCGCGCCGGGCACCCGGAACACCCCGCACTACCTGCTGCTGTACGCGGTCGACGCGGCGGCCGGTCAGCTCGCCGGGCGGGCCGGGCGGCGTACCGGGCTGGAGCAGTTGCGCCGGATCCTGCACGACGGGCCGGAGCGGCGTACCCACGTGCTGGCCTGGTGGCGCGGGGTGGCCCGGATGCGGGTGGACCTGGGCGGGCCGGCCGCCCGCACCGACCAGATCGGCGCGTGGGTGGCGCTCGACGTGCAGGGCGCGGAGCTGGGGTCCTCGCTCTATCCGGGCACCGGGGGGCCGGACTGGTACCCCCGGCCGTGGCGGGGACTCTACTTCGACCGGGCGGCCCACCGCACCGGACAGGTGATCATCCCTTATGGTCCGTCCCGTTGACATCCTCCCGGCCCGATAGGACCGGGATTCCCACGGTCGCCCGTCGAGTTTCCTGCTTCGTCACTGACCGCCTCGTCCGGGAGGGCTCCCGTTGAGGGCTTACACCAGCTCCACAGGCAGACACCGCCAGCCCGGCGGCCAGAATGTTCCGCGCCGCGTTCACGTCACGGTCGTGATTGATGCCGCAGTCGCACGTCCATGTGCGGACGTGCAGCGGCATGGTGTCCCGTACGGCTCTGCATGTCGAGCACAGTTTGGAGGAGGGGAACCAACGGTCGACCGCAATCAACTTACGGCCGTACCACTGGGCCTTGTACTCCAGCATGCTGCGGAAATCGCGCCACGCCGCGTCGCTGATGGCGCGGGCGAGTGTGTGGTTTTTCAGCAGGTTCCGAACGGTGAGGTCCTCGATCACGATCGTTTGGTTTTCACGAACGAGCCGAGTGGTGATCTTGTGCAGGTGGTCGCGTCGCCGGTCGGCGATGCGAGCGTGAACCTTGGCGACCTTGCGGCGGGCCTTGTCCCGGTTCGCCGAGCCCTTGGCCTTCCGCGACAACTCCCGCTGGGCGCGGGCGAGCCGGGCACGGTCGCGCCGCTCATGCCGAAGGTTGGTGATCTTCTCCCCGGTCGACAAGGTCAGCAGGTTGTCAAGCCCGGCGTCTATCCCGATCGCCGCGGTGGTCGGGGGCAGCGGCTGAACGGTCGGGTCCTCGCACAACAAGGACACGAACCAGCGCCCAGCCGGGTCTTGAGACACCGTCACCGTCGATGGCTTCGCACCCTCGGGGAGAGGGCGGGACCACACGATGTGCAACGGCTCCGCCATCTTCGCCAACGTCAGCCTGCCGTCCCGGAAGCGGAAAGCGCTGGTCGTGTACTCCGCCGACTTCCGGCACCGCTTCCGCGACTTGAAACGCGGGTACTTCGCGCGTTTGGCGAAGAAGCTGGCGAGGCCGTCTGAAGATGACGCAGGGCCTGCTGGAGTGGGACCGAGGAAACGTCGTTGAGGTAGGCCAGTTCCTCTGTCTTCTTCCACGCGGTCAGCATCGCCGATGTGGCGTTGTAGGAGACGTGTTCCTGCCGGAGTGTCCACGCCTCGGTACGCGCCGCCAACGCGAGGTTGTAGACCTTCCGCACGCATCCGAACGTGCGCGACAGCTCAGCCGCCTGCGCGTCCGTGGGATAGAAGCGGTACTTGAATGCTCGCTTCACATGCGTGGTCTTCATGGCTTTCGAACTATCGCATCAACCTGTGACAACCTGCGGGTTGTCGGGAAGGGGCTCGGGTCCACAGTGCCGGCGACCGGCCATCCCTGCCCTGCTCCGCAGGCGTGCGGCTCCTTCCGGCGCTGATGCGGGGTTTCTCAAAGGAGTTCCGATGAACGAACCGGTCGCCAGTGAGACGTACGCCGCCCAGATCCGTCGGCTCGCCGAGCTGACCTCCCGGGTCGCCGCCCAGCGCGAGGAGGCGCACACCTGGTACGCGCAGCAGTGCGCCGCGGCCGACCGGGCGGTCGCCGAGGCCACCGCGCAGGTACGCCGCGCCGAGGCGGAGGCGGCCGAGGCGCGGGAACTGGTGGAGCGGGTCGACGCCGAGGCCGCGCACCTGTGGCAGGAGCTGCGGACCCGGCTGGGGGCGAGCGCGCGGCGGCTGGGTGATCCGCCCGGTCCGGCCCGGGACGCGTCCGGTGACCCGGTGCCGCTGCTGCACGGGGTCCGGGAGCTGCTGGACCGCACCCGTCAGCCGGGTGAGCTGCCGGGCTCGCTCAACCCGCTGCTGGTGCTCTGCGGGGTCGGCGGAGCCGTCGTCGCGTACGTCCTGGGGGTGGGGGCACGGGCGGTCGGCACCGGATCCGGCGGTGACCTGGCGGTCGGGATGCCGGTGCTGGGGCTGGTGGTGACGCTGCTCGGGCCGCTGGTGGGGTTGGCGCCGGCCCGGCTGCTGGCCGACCGCCGGCACGCCGTCCTGGGCCCCCGCCCGATCACCGTGGTGCTGACCGCCGGCCTGGTGACGACGGTCCTCCTGCTCGCCCTCGCCCCCCGCTGACCGTCCCTCCCCCACCTAGCGGCACCCGCCTGCGGTTGATCATGAAGTTGTTGCCGCGCCGCCCCGTGCCGGGTGACAACAACTTATGATCAACGAGGCCCGGTGCGGGCTGCCGCGAGGTGAAGGTGGTCAGGCGGGGGTGAGGACGGATTCCTTGAGGAGGCGGCGGGCGAGGACGATGCGGTCGGCGTCGTCGTCGAGGCCGGGGAGGTCGCCGACCCGGGTGACCTCGCCGGCGAGGACGGCACGCAGGGCCGGCTCGCAGGTGCCGGGCAGGGTGATGGTGCGGTCGAACAGGCGCAGCGCCACCTTCCCGTCTCCGGTCGGGGTGAGCTGCCAGCGCAGGCCGGCGCGGGGCGCCACCCGGCTGTCGGCGTCCATCGTGGCCAGGGCCGCGGCCTGGGCCAGGGGGCGGATCGGCGCCGGTCGGCCGCCGGCCA
>NZ_JAEVHJ010000419.1:0-4822 GCF_016802855.1 Micromonospora sp. ATA51
CTGGTCGGGGCCGCGGGCCCCGCCGACCCGCCGGCCGTCGCGGCGGTCGACCAACCGGACCACGACCCGGCGCGCCGGTTGCTGCTCGCGCGCGGGGCCGCGATCTTCGCCGGGCTCACCGCCGCCGGGATCACCGGGTACGGCGTCCGCACCGCGACGGGCCCGCCGCGGCTCGACCGGGTACGGATCCCGCTGGCGAAGCTTCCGCCCGGCATGGACGGCCTGCGGATCGCCACCGTCTCGGACATCCATCTGGGTCCGCTGCGCGGCCGGGCGCACACCGAGCGGATCGTCGAAATGATCAACCGGCTGGACGCCGACCTGGTGGCCGTCGTCGGCGATCTGGTCGACGGCTCGGTGGCCGAGCTGGGCGAGGCGGCGGCGCCGCTGCGCGGCCTGCGCTCCCGCTACGGCAGCTTCTTCGTCACCGGCAACCACGAGTACTACTCGGGCGTGGAGGAGTGGGTCCAGGAGGTGGACCGGCTCGGGTTGCGGGTGCTGCAGAACCAGCGGCAGGAGATCCACGCCCGGGGTGGGGTGCTGGACCTGGCCGGGGTGAATGACGTCACCGCCGCCGGCACCGGGCTGGCCGCGCCCGCCGACTACGCCGCCGCGCTGGGCGACCGCGACCCGAGCCGGCCGGTGGTGCTGCTGGCGCACCAGCCGGTGGCCGCGCACGAGGCGGCGAAGTTCGGCGTCGACCTGCAACTGTCGGGGCACACCCACGGCGGCCAGATGGTGCCCTTCAACTACCTGGTCAAGCTCCAGCAGCCGGTGGTGTCCGGCCTCGGCGAGGTGGACGGCACCAAGGTCTACGTCACCAACGGCGCCGGTTTCTGGGGCCCGCCGGTCCGGGTCGGCGCCGCGCCGCAGATCACCCTGGTCGAGCTGCGCACCCCATAGCGCGCCCGCGCCGCGCAGTCCAGCACCGCATTGCTCAGGTCACGCGTAAGCGTGGCGGCGGGCGGGCGGTGCACCGGCCGTGACAGGATGCGGCGTGCCTCCGTTCAGCGCCGCACCCCCCGGTGGCCTCCCGCCATTCGTCGCGGATCTGCACATCCACTCGAAGTACTCGCGCGCGTGCAGCCGTGACCTGACCCTGCCGAACCTCGGCTGGTGGGCCCGGCGCAAGGGCATCGGCGTGCTCGGCACCGGCGACTTCACCCACCCCGCCTGGTACGACCACCTGCGGGAGACCCTGCACCCGGCCGAGCCGGGCCTGTACCGGCTGAGCCCGGAGGCGGAGCGGGACATCGCCCGCCGGCTGCCGCCCCGGCTGGCCAGTACGGCGGAGGCGGACCCGGTCCGGTTCATGCTCAGCGTGGAGATCTCCACGATCTACAAGCGGGACGACCGGACCCGCAAGGTGCACCACCTGATCTACCTGCCCGACCTGGACGCGGTGGCCCGGTTCAACACCGCGCTCGGGCGGATCGGCAACCTGGGCTCGGACGGCCGCCCGATCCTCGGCCTGGACTCCCGGGACCTGCTGGAGATCACCCTGGAGTCCAGCCCGGACGGCTACCTGGTCCCCGCGCACATTTGGACGCCGTGGTTCTCCGCGCTCGGCTCGAAGTCCGGCTTCGACGCGATCGCCGACTGCTACGCCGACCTGGCCGACCACGTCTTCGCGGTGGAGACCGGCCTCTCCTCCGATCCGGAGATGAACTGGCGGGTCGGCAGCCTCGACCGCTACCAGCTCGTCTCCAACTCCGACGCGCACTCGCCGCCGGCGTTGGCCCGGGAGGCCACGGTCCTGAACTCGGCCCGGGACTACTTCGCCATCCGGGAGGCGCTGCGGACCGGCGAGGGGCTGGCCGGGACGATCGAGTTCTTCCCGGAAGAGGGGAAGTACCACGCCGACGGGCACCGGCTCTGCGGCGTCAACTGGTCGCCGGCGCGGACCCGGGCGGCGGGCGGGCGCTGCCCGGAGTGCGGCAAGCCGCTGACGGTGGGCGTCCTGAGCCGGGTCGAGGAGCTGGCCGACCGGCCCGAGGGGCACCGGCCCGCGCATGCCCGCAAGGTGACGCACCTGGTGCCGCTGGCCGAGATCCTCGGCGAGATCAACAAGGTGGGCGCCCGTGCCAAGAAGGTCGAGGGGAAGCTCAACGAGCTGGTCGCGGCCCTCGGCCCGGAGCTGGAGATCCTCACCGCCACCCCGCTGGACGAGGTCGGCCGGGTCGGCGGCGAGTTGCTCGCCGAGGGGATCGGCCGGCTGCGCCGCGGCGACGTGCGCCGGCTGCCGGGTTACGACGGCGAGTACGGCGTGATCACCCTCTTCGACCCCGCCGAGCTGGGCGGTGCCGGCAACACGCGAGCACAGGAGACGCTCTTCGACGTACCGGTGCCGGCGCAGCGACGGCCCGCGGAGCCGGCGCCGAAGCCGAAGGCCAAGCGCCCGGCGGCGGCGAAGGCCGAGCCGAAGCGGAAGGCCACGCCGCCACCGCCGCCGCCGATCGCGCCGGCGCCCTCCCCGCACGAGCCGTTCGAGCCGATGCTCGCCGGCATGGAGGAGGTGGGCACCGGCCTGCTGGACCGGCTCGACGCGATGCAGCGGGTGGCCGCCTCCGCGCCGGGCGGTCCGCTGCTGATCGTGGCCGGTCCGGGCACCGGCAAGACCCGGACGCTGACTCACCGGATCGCCTACCTGTGCGCGGAGCTGAACGTCTTCCCCGAGCAGTGCCTGGCGATCACCTTCACCCGGCGGGCCGCCGAGGAGCTGCGGCACCGGCTGGACGGTCTGCTCGGCCCGGTGGCCGAGGACGTCACCGTGGGCACCTTCCACTCGCTGGGCCTGAGCATCCTCCGGGAGAACGCCGTGGCGGCCGACCTGCCGGCGGACTTCCGGATCGCCGACGACGCGGACCGCTCGGCGGCCCGGGCGGAGGCGGGCGACGACGCGGCCCGCTACACCGCGTTGCTGCGGAAGCAGGACCTGGTCGACCTGGACGAGCTGCTCACCCTGCCGGTCGCGCTGCTGAAGGCCGACAAGAAGCTGGTCCGCGAGTACCGCGACCGCTGGCGCTGGATCTTCGTCGACGAGTACCAGGACGTCGACGCCGTCCAGTACGAGTTGTTGCGACTGCTCAGCCCCGCCGACGGCAACCTCTGCGCGATCGGCGACCCGGACCAGGCGATCTACTCGTTCCGCGGCGCCGACGTCGGCTACTTCCTGCGCTTCTCGCTGGACTTCACCGACGCCCGGCTGGTCCGGCTGAACCGCAACTACCGGTCGTCGGCGCCGATCCTGGCCGCCGCGGTGCAGGCCATCGCGCCGTCGTCGCTGGTCCGGGGCCGCCGGCTGGACCCGGCCCGGCTCGACCCGGAGGCCCCGCTGGTCGGTCGCTACCCCGCGGCCTCCGTCTATGACGAGGCCGATTTCGTGGTACGCACGATCGACGAGCTGGTGGGTGGCCTCTCCCACCGGTCGCTGGACTCGGGCCGGATCGACGGCCGGTCGACCAACCTGTCCTTCTCCGACATCGCGGTGCTCTACCGGACCGACCAGCAGGCCGCGCCGATCGTGGACGCGCTGGCCCGGGCGAACATTCCGGTGCAGAAGCGCTCGCACGACCGGCTGCGGGACCGTCCCGGCGTGCTGGCGATCGCCCGCGAGCTGCGGCACGCCGACGGCCTGGACGGCTCGTTGCCCGCTCGGGTCCGCCTCGCCGGGCAGGTCCTCGCCGAGCGCTTCGCCGTGCCCACCCTGGACAACACCGGCGCGGTACGCCCCGAGGACGTCCGGACGGCGGTCGACCTGCTCACCCCGCTGGCCCGCCGCTGCGGCGACGACCTGGAGCCGTTCCTCGCCCAGCTCGCCACCGGCGCGGAGGTGGACGCGCTCGACCCGCGCGCCGAGGCGGTCACCCTGCTCACCCTGCACGCCGCGAAGGGCCTGGAGTTCCCGGTGGTCTTCCTGGTCGGCGCAGAGGACGGGCTGCTGCCGCTGCGCTGGCCCGGCTCGGAGCCGGACGACGACGCGGTGGCCGAGGAGCGGCGGCTCTTCTTCGTCGGCCTGACCCGCGCCCAGGACCGGCTTTATGTCAGCCACGCCGCCCGTCGGGTCCGGCATGGCGCGGAACGCGACTGCCGGCCCTCGCCGTTCCTCGACGTGATCGACCCGGGCCTGTTCGAACGCTTCGGCGACGCCGAGCCCCGCCGCCCCAAGGACCGCCAGCTCCGCCTGATCTGACCGCGCCCCGTCGGACGACGGCCGTAGGCCGCGGACGGCCGACCACGGGGTGGCGCTGTCGCCACCGCAACGACCCGGGGGCAACTTTGCCGGGGGACTCGGACGGGGCGGGTGGTGGTGACCCACCGTCACCTCGGCACCCGAGGTCATCGCCATCTGCGATATGACTCTCAGGCATATTTATGCCGCACAGTCATATCGCTCCCCCGAGGATCCGTTCCGGTGGCGCGACACGCCGTGGCTCGCCGTTCGCGACTCGGACGGGCCGGCGCCCACGGACATCCAGACTTCGCAGTGCGACCCGGCCCCGAGGTCGGGCTGTCGTCCGGGGGCGCTGCGGTGGGGGGACGGCTCAGGAGAGCAGGACGGCCAGCCAGGCGCCGGCGAGGATGGCCGGGCCGAAGGGCAGAGCGGTGTCCCGGCGTACCCGGCGGGTGACGAGCAGCGCCAGCACCACGACGCCGTTGAGCAGGTGGGGCAGGAGCAGTCCGAGCCAGAGGGTGGGCCAGCCCGACCAGCCGAGCGGCAACCCCAACGCCGCGGCGAGCTTCACGTCGCCGAAGCCGAGCCGCGCGCGCGGCAGCAGCGCCAGCAGCACGTACGCCGCGAGGAGAGGGCCGCCCGGCCAGG
>NZ_JAEVHJ010000420.1:0-4766 GCF_016802855.1 Micromonospora sp. ATA51
CCGGCTGGTACGGCAGCGTCCTGCACGTCGCCGACCGGTGGTACCCCAGCTCGAAGACCTGCTCGCGATGCCAGACGGTGAAACCCAAGCTGTCGCTGTGCGAGCGCACGTTCCACTGCGATGCCTGCGGCCTGTCCCTGGACCGGGACGTCAACGCCGCCCGCAACCTTGCCGCCCTCGTGCGGCACGTCGACCTGGAGTTGCCGGGCGACGTTAAAACAGGACGTGGAGCCTGTGTAAGACCCGTAAGCCCCGCACCCGCGGGCCGGGCAGTGGGCGTCGAAGCGTCAAGGCCGCCTGCGGCCAATGCCGTCCGGCAACGGACGGCTGCCGATCATGAGCTATCTAACGCTCAGTGAAAGGTAACGGTTGAGCAACCGGACGTGGGGGTACCTCGGAGGCGTAGCGGAAACCGCCGAGTGGAGGTTCGCATGGGTATCGACGACAAGATCGACAACGCGTCCGAGAACACCGCGGGCAAGGTCAAGGAAGGCGTCGGCCGGGCCACCGACAACGAGCGCCTCGAGGCCGAGGGCCGCAACGACCAGGCCAGCGCCAACCTCAAGCAGGCCGGCGAGAAGATCAAGGACGCCTTCAAGCGCTGACGTACGCCTTCGCGCGCCGGGCCGGCCACCGCCGGCCCGGCGTGCTGCGCGCCCGGGTCGAACGTCCCGGCCGGGGGCGCGTCCTGCCGAGGTGCCGCCGGGTTGGCAGGATGGACGGTCGCCGCTCGATCTGTTCGGGGCGTGGGCGGCAGCACGACAGCGAGCCCTGGTTGACCGAGGACCGTCCGTGGGACGGCCACCGACCGTGCGGGGAGAACGATGTCCGGTAACACCGCGATCCGTACCGCCGCCCTGGTGACGCTGACCGCGCTCACCGGGGCCTGCCAGTCCACCGGGGAGGGGACCGCGGCGCCGGCCGGCACCACGGCCCCCGCGCCCAGCGCCTCCGCCGCGGCCATCGGGACCACCGCCGCGCCGTCCCCGGTGACGGCGGCGAACACCGCGGCGGTGTGCGCCAGCGTCGACAAGCTGATCATCGCCGGCAGCCGGGAGATCGCCGACGACTCCGCGGCGGCCACCCGCCAGGAGTTCACCCCGGAGCAGGTCAACGCGCAGCTCAAGGCCAACCTCACCGAGCTGGCCGACGACGTACGCGGGCAGGCCGCCCGGGCGCAGGACCCCGAGATCAAGGCGCTGATCACCGACACGGCCGACCGGATCGACGCCGGCGCCAGGTCGGCCGCGCCGGTGAAGTGGCTCACCTCGACCTTCGTCGGCATCCCGCGGCGCCTCACCGACGAGTGCCACGCCTGACCATCCGTCCAAGCTGGTCAGGCCGCCATCCGCCGGAGCCCTGACGCCGGTGCCGTCCGCGCTCGCGGCCGTGACCCCGCTGGGTCAGCGCGGTATCCGGTACCTCATCGGTCGGCGGCCAGCCGGGCGGCGCGTACCTCCAGATAACGCCGCTCCGGCAGGCTGGTGGTGCCCCGGGCGGCGGCCAGGTACGTCGCCCGCGCCGCCGTCGCCTCGCCGGCCAGCTCCAGCAGGTGGGCGCGGACGGCGGCGAGCCGGTGGTGCCCGGCCGTCCGCTCGTCGGCGTCCAGCGGCGCCAGCAGGGCGAGCCCGGCCCGCGGGCCGTCCACCATGGCCACCGCGGCGGCCTGATTGAGGGTGACCATCGGGTTCGGCGCGATCCGCGCGAGCAGCCGGTAGAGCGCGACGATCTGCCGCCAGTCGGTCTCCGCCGCGGACGGCGCCTCGGCGTGCACCGCGGCGATCGCCGCCTGCACCTGGTACGGCCCGGGCGGCGACCAGGTCAGCGCCTCGGTCACCAGGGCGACCCCCTCCGCGATCGCGGCCCGGTCCCAGCGGCTGCGATCCTGCTCGGCCAGCGGCACCAGCTCGCCCCCCGGCCCGGTCCGGGCGGCCCGGTGCGCGTCGGTGAGCAGCATCAGCGCCAGCAGCCCGGTGACCTCGCCGTCGTCGGGGAGCAGCCGGCGCAGCTCCCGGGTCAGCCGGATCGCCTCCCCGGTCAGCTCCGCCCGGTGCAGGTCGGGCCCGCTGGAGGCGGTGTACCCCTCGTTGAAGACCAGGTAGAGCACGTGCAACACGGCGCCGAGCCGCGCGTCGCGATCGGCGGCCGAGGGCAGGACGAAACGGGCTCCGGTCGCCTCGATTCGCTGCTTGGCCCGGCGGATCCGCTGGCTCATGGTCGCCTCCGGCACCAGGTACGCCCGGGCGATCTGCGCGGTGCTCAGGCCGCCGACCGCGCGCAGCGTCAACGCCACCTGCGCCGGGACGGTGAGCGCCGGATGGCAGCAGAGGAAGAGCAGCTTCAGCGTGTCGTCCCCGGCCGGCGGCTCCTCGTCGGCGGGCGGCGCGACCGCCGCGTACCCGGGCTCGCGGAGCGCCACCGCGACCTCGCGGTCCCGGCGGGCCCGCTCGCTGCGCCACTCGTCGGTGAGCCGGCGGCTCGCCACGGTGACCAGCCAGGAGCGGGGGTGCTCGGGCACGCCCTGCTCGGGCCACTGCACGGCGGCGGCGAGCAGGGCCTCCTGCACGGCGTCCTCGCAGGCGTAGAACTGGCCGTGCCGCCGGACGAGGACGGCGAGGACCTGCGGCGCCAGACTGCGCAGCAGGTCCTCGACGGTGTGGTCGGCAGCCGTCACATCTCCGTCCCGGCCTCGTCCATGACCGGCCGCACCTCCAGCACCCCGACGCCCCGCCGGACGTCCGGCCAGCTCGCGGCGATCTCGGCGGCGCGCTCCGGGCTGTCGCAGTCGACCATCAGGTAGCCGGCGAACTGCTCCTTGCTCTCCATGAACGGGCCGTCGGTGATCTCGGCGCGGCCGCCGACGGACCGGACCGTCCGGGTTTGCGACGGGTCGGCGAGCGCCTGGCCGCCGACCAGCTCACCGGACTCGGTCAGCTCCTTCATGATCTCGTCGACCTCGCCGAAGATGGCGTTCCGCTCCTGCTCGGCGAGCTCCTCGACGAAGCCGGGACGGTTCCAGATCAGCAGCATGTACTTCACGGTGCACTCCTCGGGTACGGGCCACAGGTGTGGGCGCCTCTCGGTGAGGGGTCGGAGCCGAGCGCCGTACCCGACATCCTCACCCGAAGAATCCGGGAAGTTCGTCAGCGGCGGCCGTGGACCGACCGGCGAGGCGGCGCGCCGGCGTCGAGCGAGGCCCGGTCGGCGGCGGAGGTGCCGGAGGACCAGCCTTCCGGGTCCCGCACCTGGAGGCGGTACCTGGTGACCCCGGGGAAGAGCGTGTCGAGCCGTTCCCGGACGGCGTCCGAGCGCGCGGCGAGCACCGGCAGCAGCCGGTCGTCGCCGCGTTCCTCGGCCACCTCCCGGTTCGCCGCCTCGGTGGCCGCCCGGAGCCGTTCGCCGATCCGCAGCGCGAAGGCGTTGAGGAACGACTCGTCGTAGCCCTTGGTGCGCCGGCTGCCGCTCTTCGCCCGCCGCTCGTTTCGGCCGCGCAGCATCGCGGCGGTGGCCTGCACCAGCAGCGAGGTGTGCAGCAGTTCGACCGCCGCCAGGTCCGCCGGGAAGCCGAGCACGGTGGCGAAGCCGAGGTCGTCGGACCAGACCGACTCGCACCGGTTGGCCGCCGCCACCTCCTGCACCAGCAGCGCCTTCGCGGCCGCGTACGGGGCGTCGGTGCTCAGCCGCACGCCACCCGGCTGGTCCGGCCGTTCGGCGGTCGCGTCGAGCAGGGCGGCGTCGATGCTGTGCCGGGCCATCAGCTCCTGGGCCTTGCCGGTCAGCGCCTCCGCCTCGGCCGGGAAGGTGGTCGACTCGGCCTTGGCCAGCAGCGCGCGTACCCGGTCCAGCATCCGCGACCCGGACACCGGGGCGGACACCCGTGGGGCCGCGGCCGCCTTACCCGGCGGTGGGCGGAGCAGCGCGATCGGGGGCAGCCCCTCGACCAGGCTGAGGGCGTCGACGGCGTCGCGCAGCGCGGTGATCCGGTCGACGCCGCCCGGG
This sequence comes from Micromonospora sp. ATA51, assembly GCF_016802855.1. Taxonomy (NCBI): domain Bacteria; kingdom Bacillati; phylum Actinomycetota; class Actinomycetes; order Micromonosporales; family Micromonosporaceae; genus Micromonospora; species Micromonospora sp. ATA51. The sequence goes on from NZ_JAEVHJ010000420.1 coordinate 4,000, forward strand.
CCGCCCACCGGTTCAGCCAGTCGACCTCGGTGTCCCAGCCGGCGCCCAGCTCGGCCACCTGCTCGTCGAACCACTGCGGGACGGGCCCGGGCAGGGCGGCGCGCTGGGCCGCGACCGCCTCCCCGACCAGTCGGGCGGTGCGCGGGTCGAGCCGCCGGGCGGCGATCCGATCCAGGTCGACCGGCTGCCAGCCGCGCGGCCAGAGCCGGCCGACGCCGCGGCGCAGGCGGGCCAGGAGGGCGGCGTCCACCGCCGGGGCGTCGCCGACCACCAGCCGATCCAGGGCGCGTTCGGCCGCGCGTACGTCGGTGCCGCGCGCCGCCACGAGGGCGTCGGCGACCAGGTTGTCGGCTTCCGGCACGGGTTGACCCCTTCTCCACGGTCGTTCCGGTGCGGCCGACCTCGGGTGGCGAGGTGCACACCCGCCCGAACGGTACCGGCGGGCCGGGCGCCGCGACCCGTGAGCGACCTCACCATCGACCCTCCGCGGCGGATTCTCCCGCTACGGGTCAACCGACCGCCCCCGTCGTCCGTACTCCTCGGCGGACCCGGGGCGGCGACGGACGGAGATCGATGTGGGCGGGCGTACCAGGCGGGACATCGGCCTGCACCGCCGACGCCGGGCGTCCCGCGCCGGCCCGGTCACCCTGCTGGCGCTGGTCGTGGCGGTCGGGCTGGCCGCCGGTGGCGCGTACGCCGCGCGGCGCGGCGGCCCCCGACCTGCTGGTCAGGGCTGGCGTCCGGTCCGCCGGCCCGGCCCCGGCGAC
>NZ_JAEVHJ010000421.1:0-4765 GCF_016802855.1 Micromonospora sp. ATA51
CCGCCGGGCGCGCCGGGCGGGGTCAGCCGGCTGAGCGCTCCCAGTCGATGGTGGGCAGGCCGGCGTCGGCGAGTGCCTTGTTGGCCGCGCTGAACGGGCGGCTGCCGAGGAAGCCGCGGGGGTTCATCGGGCTCGGGTGGCCGGCCTCCAGCACCACGTGCCGCGGGTTGGTGACCAGGGCCGCCTTCTTGCGCGCGTACCCGCCCCAGAGCAGGAAGACCACCCGCTGGTCGAGGGCGTCGAGGGCGCGGATGGTGGCGTCGGTGAACTCCTCCCAGCCGGAGTTCGCGTGCGAGCCGGGGGTGGCCTGCCGGACGGTGAGCACCGAGTTGAGCAGCAGCACGCCCTGCGCCGCCCAGCCGTTCAGGTTGCCGCTGCGCGGCTTCGGCACGCCCAGGTCCTCGCCCAGCTCCTTGAAGACGTTGCGCAGCGACGGCGGCACCGTCACCCCCTCGCGGACGCTGAAGCTCAACCCGTGCGCCTGCCCCGCCTTGTGGTACGGGTCCTGCCCGAGGATCAGCACCCGGCAGCCCGCCGGCCCGCACAGCCGGTAGGCGGAGAAGAGGTCCTCGACCGGGGGAAAGACGGTCTGGGTGGCGTACTCCCGGGCGACGAACTCGGCCAGCGCCGCGGTGCGGGCCGGGTCGAGGTGCGGGGCGAGCACCGCGCGCCACTCCTCGGGGAGGAGCGCCAGCAGGTCGAGGGTCGGGGCGTCGTCGAGCATCGGCAACCTTTCGCAGTCGGTCCCGGGCACTGTAGGCAGCGGGTACGACAGGCCGTCAGTCGAGGGTGGCGAGGCGCTCCGCCCAGTCACCGCCCACCGGTTCCAGGGTCACCACCCGGGTGTCGTCCTCGCGTCGGTCGATGCGGACCCGCAGGTGGGCGTCGACCAGTTGCTCGACCATTCCCTCGCCCCACTCGACCACGGTCACCGCCTCGTCCACCGAGGCGTCCAGGTCGAGGTCGTCGATCTCGGCGCGCGGATCCGCCGACTCCCCCAGCCGGTACGCGTCCGCGTGCACCAGGGACACCGCGCCGCCCCGCGCCGGGTCGGGCCGGTGCACCCGGGCGATCACGAAGGTCGGCGAGGTGATGTCGCCGCGCACGCCGAGGCCGGCGCCGATGCCCTGGGTGAGCGCGGTCTTGCCGGCGCCGAGCGGGCCGCTGAGCAGCAGCAGGTCACCGGCGCGCAGCACGCCGGCCAGCCGCCGGCCGAACCCGTGGGTGTCCTCGACCGTCGGCAGCATGACGACGACCGTCACAGCGCCTCCCCGCTCACAGCTCGTCAAGGAAGTGCTCCAGCGCGGCGTTGACGTCGTCGGCGTGCTCCAGCATCACCACGTGCCCGCTGTCATGGATCTTGACGAACTCGGCGTGCGGCAGCCGCCGGACGATCTCCTCCGAGTGGTTCACCGGAGTGATCATGTCCTTGTCCCCCACGATCACCAGCACCGGCGTGCCGGCCAGCGCGGCCAGCGCCGGGAACCGGGAGTGGGTGGCCAGGGTCCGCAGGTAGCGGGTCACCGTGTCGGCCGAGGTCCGCGAGTTCATCGTCTCCACGTACGACACCAGCGCGGGGCTGGGCTTCGGGGTGCCGAAACCGTACCGGCGGGTCAGCAGCCAGGCGACGTTGGTGGTCGACTTCCGGGCCTTGTCGATCACGGAACCGCCGTACCGGGTGGCGTTGCTCATCATGTAGAGCACCGGGGCGCCGACCCGGCCGAGCAGAGCGGGCGCCACCAGCTTCGTCTCCGCGATCAGACCGCCCGAGGTGGCCATCAGCACCGTGCCGACCACCCGGTCGCCGAACATCTCCGGGTACAGCTCGGCCAGGGCCATGATCGTCATCCCGCCCATCGAGTGGCCGACCAGCACCAGCGGCCCCTCCGGCGCGGTCTCGTCGATCACCCGGCGCAGCGTCCGGCCCAGCGCGGCCAGGTCGTACTCCCCGGTCTCCAGCCGGCCCGACCGGCCGTGCCCCGGCTGGTCGTACGCGACGATCCGGTAGTCGCCGCGGGCGGCGAGCATCTCCCGCTGGAAGTGGAAGGTCCCCATGTCCAGGCAGAAGCCGTGCACCAGCACCACGGTCGGGTGCCCCGCGACCGGGCGGGTCGGCTCGACCACCTCCACGTGGATGTCGGTGCCGTCCGGCATCTCGAACCGGTACGACTCGTCGTACCGCTGCTGGCCGAAGACCTCGTGGGCGTACGGATCGGTGGGGTCGCCCTTGAGCCGGCGGACCAGGATCCGCTCGCTCACCACGCCCGCGGCGAGCCCGGCGGCGGCCACGCCGACGGCGGCGCCGACCACACCGGCGACCTTGCCGGCCGCGGTCCGGGGCCGGGGGACCCGGAAGCGGGGCGACGAGGTCACGGCCGCTCGCCGTCATAGACGCGGGGCACCCGGACCCCGCCGAACCGGGTCACGATCTCGTAGTTGATGGTGCCGACCGCCTCGGCCCAGTCGTCGGCGGTGGGCTCGCCGTCCGCGCCGCTGCCGAAGAGCGTCGCCACGTCACCCGCGGCGATCTCGTCGTCGCCGCAGTCCAGCACGAACTGGTCCATGCAGACCCGGCCGGAGATCGTCCGCCGCTTGCCGCCGAGCTGCACGGGACCGGTGTTGGAGGCGTGCCGGGGCACCCCGTCGGCGTAGCCGAGCGGCACCACCGCCAGGTTCGCCTCCCGCTCGGTCAGGTAGGTGTGGCCGTACGAGACGCCGGTGCCGGCCGGCACCCGCTTGGTCAGCATCACCCGGGCCCGGGCGGTCATCGCCGGGCGCAGCCCGTACCGCTCGCCGGCCACCGGGGACAGGCCGTAGACCGCCAGCCCCGGGCGGACCAGGTCGAAGTGGGTGTCCGGGCGGGTCAGCGTGGCGGCCGAGTTCGCCAGGTGCCGGTACCGCGGGCGCAGCCCGGCCCGCTCGACCATGGCCAGCCCCTCGTGGAAGACGGCGAGCTGCCGGTCGGTCGTGGGGTGGCCGGGCGAGTCGGCGTACACGAAGTGGCTCCACACGCCGACCACCTCGACCAGGCCGTCGGCCTGGGCCTTCGCGGCGGCCTCCAGCAGCGCGGGCCAGTCGGCGACGGTGGCGCCGCCCCGGGACAGCCCGGTGTCGATCTTCAGGTGCAGCCGCGCCGGGCGGTCCGCCCGGCGGCTCGCCTCGATCATCTCGTCCAGCTGCGGCAGGCTGGCGCAGCCCAGGTCCACACCGACGGCGACCCCGTCGTGCAGCGGCAGCCCCGGGCTGAGCAGCCAGGCCAGCACGGGGGCGCTGATCCCCTCCCGGCGCAGGGTCAGCGCCTCGTCGAGGGTGCAGACGCCGAGCCAGTCGGCGCCGGCGTCCAGCGCGGCGCGGGCGGCCGGGACCATGCCGTGGCCGTACCCGTCGGCCTTGACCACCGCCATCAACTCGGCGCTCGTGCCCGATCTGAGCCGGGTCACGTTCTCCCGGATCGCGTCCAGGTCGACGCGTACCTCCGACTGCCACATGTCCCCAGCCTACTTCCGCCGGTGATCACGGCGGGTCGCAGCCGGGCTCGCGGGGGCCCGCGCCGCGGGATCAGGGCAGCCGGGCCAGCACCGGGCGCAGCGCATTGGCCACGTCCGGCGCGGTCACCGGCCCGCTCCGGGCCGCCTCCCGGCCGGCCAGCCCGTGCAGGTACGCCGCCGCGGCGGCCGCCCGGTCCGCCGGCACCCCGGCGGCGAGCAGCGAGCCGAGCAGCCCGGCGAGCACGTCCCCGGTGCCCCCGGTGGCCAGCACCGGGGTGCCGGTCGGGTTGACGTACGCCCGGCCGTCCGGTGTGCCGATGATCGTGCGATCCCCCTTGAGCAGCACCACCGCGTTCATCCAGGCGGCCAGCCGCAGGGCGGCCGACACCCGGTCCGCGCCCGGGGTCTCGCCGCAGAGCCGGGCGTACTCCCGGTCGTGCGGGGTCACCACGATCGGGGCGTCCCGGTCGCGCAGCCGGTCCGCCAGCTTGCCGTCCACCAGCAGGGTGAGCGCGTCCGCGTCGAGCACCACCGGCACCGGCGCGGAGAGCACCGCGCGCAGTTCGGCGGCGGACTCCTCGCCGGTGCCCAGCCCGGAGCCGCAGACCCAGGCCTGCACCCGGCCGGCGTCCGCGACCCGGCCGGTGGCGATCACCGACGGGTGCTGGTGCAGCACCTCCGGGCGTGCCCCGCCGGCGTAGCGGACCATGCCGGTCGGCCCGGCCAGCGCCCCTCCGACCGAGAGCACCGCCGCCCCCGGGTACGTCGCCGACCCGGTCGCCACCCCGACCACGCCCCGGGTGTACTTCTCGGAGGCCGCGCCGAGCCGGGGCCACCAGTCGACCACGTCCGACCACTCGGTCACCCGCAGCGCCGGCGAACCGCGCAGCCACGGCGCCAGCCCGATGTCGACCAGCTCGACGTGCCCGGCCAGCTCGGCGGCCGGGCCGACCACCAGCGCCGGCTTCAGCGCGCCGAAGGTGACCGTCACGTCGGCCCGCACCGCGCTCGGCCGGCCGGAAGCGGTCAGCGGCACGTGCCCGGTGTCCACCGCCACGCCGCTCGGCACGTCCACCGCCACCACGGTGGCCCGGTCGCCGTCCCGCCCGCAGTGCCGGACCAGGCTCGCGGCCAACTGGTCGGCGGTCTCCCGCAGCCCGCCGCTGCCGCCGATCCCGATGATGCCGTCCAGCACCAGGTCGACCAGGGCCGGCGCGGTCGACCAGCTGCCCGCCGCGGCCCGCAGCGCCGCCAGCGCCTCGGCGTGCCGCCCGGCC
>NZ_JAEVHJ010000422.1:0-4743 GCF_016802855.1 Micromonospora sp. ATA51
GACCCCGGCCCCGCACGGCCTGCGGGCCGCCGCCGCGCACCCGGCTGATCGGGCTGCCGGTGCAGGTCACCGCCCTGGCGACCGTCCCGGCCGTGGTGTCGGCCGCCGGCCTCGACCTCTTCACCGGGCCGGCCCGACCGGCGCCGCGGTCACCGTCGGCGTCCTGGGGATCGCCACGATCGGGGTACGCCATGCGCTGCGGCACAACCGGCTCGCCGAACGGGCGATGCCGGTGGCCGTCAGCTCACCGCGAGCGGCCGGTCCCCTGCACGTATAGCAGCTCCAGGATCGCCCGGGTCGCCTCGAACCAGCGGTCCAGCCAGCCGGGCGGCGGGACGCTGCCCTTCGGCGGCAGCTCCATCAGCAGGCCGCGCAGCAGCGGGTGGTCCACCAGGGACTCGGTGGGCTCCAGCGGCCAACCGGCCGGCGGGAACGACGGCTCGGTGAGCGGGTTCGGGTCCAGCGACGGCAGGGACAGTGGCGGACCGGCCTGCTCCGGCGGGGCACCGTCCCGACCACCGACCTCGCTGTCGGCGGAGACCACCTCGGTGAGCACGGTGTCCCGGCGGGCGCCGCGGTACTTGCCGCCGAACCGCTCCGGCTTGCCCGGGCCGTTGGTGAGGTTGTCTGAACCGATCGTCGTCATCCGTCTCGCCTGCCTCGCTCGGTTGCCGATCCGTGCGGTGTTGCCGATCCGTGCGGTTCAACGAGGCGGACCGAATGTGGCGACGGGTGACCCGCGCCGCCCCGTCCGGTGGACGGATCCGTGGACACGGGAATGGCCCGCCCGGCGACGCTGCCGGGCGGGGCCACGCTTCCCAAGTCCGGGTCGCCGGGTCAGGCCCGGGCGAACACACCGTCCCTGGCACCCGCGACGAAGGCGTGCCAGTCACCCGGGGCGAAGACCAGGGCGGGACCGGTCTTGTCCTTCGAATCCCGGACGCCGACCGCCCAGGTCACGTACGCGACCTCCACGCAGTTGTCACAGTTCGGCCCGCTCTTCGAGCTCTTGAACCAGGTCGCCTGCGTCAGGTCCACGGGGAACTCCTTGGTCGCCATTTCCACAGTGGCTCCTCTGCCAGTTTTGCGATGTGTGCGATGGATTCCTCCGGGCGTATGGCCGCTGCTCGAATGTGATCGAAGATGAAGCTGTACTTCTGCAGTTCGTCGCTCTTCTCCAGGAAGAGCCCACCCGTGGCGTTCTCCGCGTACACGACATCGGGATCACTCGGCTCGGGGAAGCTGAGGATCGTGAAGGTCCCGTCCATGCCGGCGTGCGCGCCCACCTCGAAGGGCAGGACCTGCAACGTCACGTTCGGCAGTTCGGCCACCTCCACCAGCCGTTTGAGCTGGCCACGCATCACCGCGTCGCCGCCAACCGGCCGGCTCAGCACCGCCTCATCGAGCACCACCCACAGATCGACCGAATCGTCCTGGGTCAACAACGACTGACGGCCCAGACGGACACGCACCCGCTGGTGAACCTGGTCGGCGGTGAAGTCGGGCCGGGCGGCCCGGATCATCGCCCCCGCATACTCCTCGGTCTCCAGCAGGCCCGGCACCACCTGCTGCTCGTACGCCCGGATCGAGCTGGCCGCCGCCTCCAGGCCCACGTACGCCCCGACCAGCACCGTGCTGTACGGATGCCACCAGCCCTTCTGGCGGGCCTCCCGGGCGATCTGCACCAGCTCGTCGCTCTCGGCGCCCACCACCCCGTAGATCCGGAGCATGTCCCGGACGTCGCGGGGGGTGGCGGTGGTGTGGCCGGTCTCGATCCGGGAGATCTTGGAGGCGGAGCACTCGAGCTGCTCGGCGACGGTCTCGATCGTGATGCCGGCGGACTCTCGCTGGCGGCGCAGTTCCGCCCCCAGGCGACGACGCCGGATGGTGGGGCTGCGCCGCTCGCTCACGACGTCGCTCCCCGGGTCGTGGTGCGGGAACCCCGGTCCCTCGCGCTCACCCGGCCACCTCCGGTCGCTCGCGCCCGGCTCGACCCCCGCCGGGGGCGCGACCCGTGGTACGGCGGGCGATCGTTCGCGGCAGGGGTGGTGCCGGTCGTCGACCGGCCGCGACGGGCGAAACCGGCGTCCAGTGTGCCGTCCCGATAGCGAGGTCATCAAGCATGTCGTTCACGTGTCCTGCTCGCGTATCGGCAAAAGTCGACGTGCAACTTGCATGAAGCACGTCACTGATGCACTCTGTCCGTATGGCACGGGTTACTCACCGTCCCCACTCGATCTCCCGACGTGGTGATCCCGCCGGTCGCTGGTCGGTGGGGGGTGAGCCGGCCCGAGCTGCCGTAACGAGACCTGCCCCGGGGTGAAGACCCCGCCGCTGCACGCCCGACGGCTGCGGCGGCGGGAGCGGTAACCGGGAGCAGCCGGGTGATGGTCGGGTGGCGGCGCGCCACCGCGGGTACGGCCCGACCAGCACCGAAAAGCGATCAGCCGGTCCACGAGGCACGACCTGCGTCACCGGGCCCGAACTGTCCCCCGATCAGCGCCCGCCGGCTCGCCCGCCGGCCGACCCTTCCCAGGAGCCCATGTGCTTCCCCGCTCCGGTGACGTACTGCACGTGACTCGCGCGGCGAGTGTCCAGTTCCTTCGACCGATCCTGTTCCGGGTGATCCGGGTGCTCGACTGGCCGACGTACGACGGCTGGCTGTGGCTCGACGGCTACGAGTTGAACGCGGCGGGGGACGCGGTCAACCGGCGGTCGATCTTCGTGCAGTCGGCCGGGCTGCGCCAGCTCCAGGCCGCGCCGGCGCCCCGCCCGCACACCGTACGCACCCGGCGACCGGTCGCCCGGACCCCGGTCGGAGTGGGCTGACACCGCGATTGCCAGGTCGGGGGGCGTGCCGCCGCCATAGAATCGGTATGCCCACCCCGGCGAAGTCTCCACCCCGCGCGTCCCGGACCCTGAACCTGGGATGGCCATGGTCAATCTGCCCGCCGCGCGGCGGCACCACCGGTCCCGTGTCGGTTACGCCTTCGGGCTCTTCGCACTCCTCGGCACCGCCACCGCACTCGCGGTCGCGGTCAACCTCCCCGCCCTCTCCGCCACCCAGCAGCTCAGCGAGCCCGTACCGGCTCCGGAGATCACCGTGGTCGGGGAAGGCACCGCACCGCCCGACGATCCGGTCGAGCCCGGCTGGGCCGGCGGATTCGGTGGTGAATCCCCGGGCGCGCAGCCACCAGCGCCCGCGGACCGGGCCGGGGAGGGCGCGGTGGCCGAGGGGCCGGCCGGCGTACGGACGACCGCGGAGGACCTCAGCCGGTCGCTGTTCTACTCCGGTCTCCTGGGGCTCGCCATCTCGCTGGCCGGGCTCGGCCTGGTCGGCACCAGACGACGGCAGTGGTGAGGGTCAGGGGGTTCCGCTGGCCGAGGGGGCGGGCGTGGGAGTGCCGGCGCCGGTCGTCGGGGCCGCGGCCTCGGCGACCACGACGATGACCTGGTCGCCCTCGGCGATCGCCTCGCCGGCGCCGGGTCGGTCTCGATCACCGTGCCGGCGGGTCGGTCCGACGTCCGGGTCACCACCCGATAGTCCACGCCCAACCGGTCGAGGACCGCCCGGGCGGTCGCCTCCGGCAGCCCCACCAGCGGCGGCATCGGCACCCGGGCCGCGGCCGTGGTGGTGGGCGGGGTGGTCGGCGGCTGGGTGGTCGGCGCCGCCGAGGTCGGCGCGGCGGTGGTCGCCGGGGCCGTGGTCGGCCCCGGCGTGAGCGAGGGGGACGGCTCGGGCCCCCGGTCCGCCGCCCGCAGCGCCAGCCAGACGCCCACCCCGATCAGCGCGATCAGCAACAGCGCGAGGATGCCCAGCAGGATCGGCATCCACCAGCGACGGCCGGCCTGCTCCTCGGTGTACCACTCGGTGCCGGCCTCCTGGTAGCCGACCGGCCTGGGTGGCGGCACCCCGGCCCGCCCGGACCAGGCCACCGGCAGGGGTGCGGTCCGGTCGGCGGGCTGCTGCCGCGCCGTCCGGTCACCGGTCGGCGGCAGCGCCCGGGTGGCATCGGCGTCCGCCCCACCAGGGCCACGGTCCGGCGGCAGCGCCCGGGTGGCGTCGGCGTCGTCCCCGGGTGGTTCCTGGCGGTCGTCGCTCATCGCACGTCCTTTCCCCACCGGGGCGGGCGCCCTGGCCCTCGATCATCCAAGTTAGCGGTCCGGACCGCCATCGGTGGGGATCAGCGCGGCGAGCCGCCGGTCAGGGGGTCGGCGCCGGACTGTCGGGTGTGGTCGACGGCGGGTCGCCGCAGCCGAGGGCGACCGGGTCGTTCCACCGGGCCGACGCGCCGGCGGCCGGATCCTGCGCGGTGACGGTGCCGCGCCGACCGGTGCGGTAACGCGGGTAGAGGCCCGCCTCGACCAGGTCGTCCGCGGCGGCGGCGCAGTCGTCGCCGACCAGATCCGGTACGGCCACGGCCGGCGCCGGGCCGGCCACCCAGAGGGTGACGGTGACTCCCCGGCGAACCGGCGTACCGGGCTCGGGCGAGGTGCGCTCGACGTTGCGGCCGGTGCCCGTGCCGAAGACCAGCCGCCAGCCGAGCTTCCGCTCGTGCAACTGCCGGCGGGCGTCGGTGAAGTCGACCCCGACCAACTCGGGCACGGTCAGCCCGCCGGCCGGCGTGGTCCGCGCGGTCGTCCGGGTCACCGGGGGCGTGCTGTGCGGCCCGTCCGTGGTCGGCGTCTGGGCGGGCGCGGTGGTCACCGCCGCCGCCGGCGGGCCGGCGGGACCGGGGTCGC
>NZ_JAEVHJ010000423.1:0-4714 GCF_016802855.1 Micromonospora sp. ATA51
ACGACGCGCTCATGACCACGAGCATGACGGCTGCACCGGGCTCAAGCCCGCACAGAACCGCACTTCAGACGGTCGAACCGGGTATTCGAGCCCCACAGGGTCGAGCGGGGTCCGGCGGCCAATTGTCGATCTTGCTCGCGCAAAGGGTCGTTTGTGAGTGGGCTGCGCGCATCCAGTCTTTGCTCTCGCTCGGAGAGGATCGCCACGGGGCGGTCGGCGGAGCCGTGAGTGACGCCATAGTCTACGCAACGATGATAAAAATCGACGTTGTGTAGAGTTAGAGGTGAGGGAGCAACCCAGCCCCTCGCGGGTCTCCTCTGGAGGAGCAAATGCAAAAGCAGAACTGGCTCATCACCGGCGTCAGCACGGGCCTCGGCCGTGCCTTCGCCCAGGCTGCCCTGGCCGCCGGGCACACCGTCGTTGGAACGGTCCGTTCCGAGGAGGACCTGCGGGTCTTCGAAGGGCTGAAACCCGGGTACGCGCACGGCCGCATCCTGGATGTGACTGACGGCGACGCCGTGTCGAGTGTGGTCGTGGAGGTAGAGCAGAGCGTCGGTCCTTTGGATGTCGTCGTCGCCAACGCCGGCTACGGCCTGGAGGGCACCTTCGAGGAAACCCCGCTGGCCGAGGTGCGGCGGCAGTTCGAGGTCAACGTATTCGGGGCAGTGGCCACCCTGCAGGCAGCACTGCCCCACATGCGCCAGCGCCGCCGCGGACACCTGATGGCCGTCACTTCCATGGGCGGGCTCATGGCCGTGCCCGGCATGTCCGCCTACTGCGGCAGCAAGTTCGCCCTGGAAGGCATCCTGGAAGCACTGGGCAAGGAGGTCGCACAGTTTGGGATCCACGTGACGGCGATCGAGCCCGGCTCCTTCCGCACCGACTGGGCCGGACGGTCCATGACGCGCGCTGCGCAGTCCATCGATGACTACGACGAGCTGTTCGCCCCTATCCGTGAAGCGCGGCAGAAGGCCAGCGGGAATCAGCTGGGTAATCCGGCCAAGGCTGGGGACGCCGTCGTGCACATCACGTCGGTCGACCAGCCGCCGGCCCACCTCGTCCTTGGCTCGGATGCGCTGCGACTGGTCACTGCCGCGCGCACGGCTGTGGACGAGGACATCCGCGCATGGGAGCCCCTTTCCCGTACGACCGACTTTGCCGAGGGTGCTCAGCTCTGATGCCCAGCCACCACTCTGCGCGGAGCCGGCGCGCCACCGAACGCAAGGGCGATGTCCGGGAGCGGGCCATTCTGGACACCTGCGAGGCTCTGCTGGTGCAAAAGGGCTACGACGCCATGACTGTCGGCGACATAGCTCAGGGCGCTGGCATCACGCGCGGCGCCCTGTATTTCTACTTCGGCTCCAAGCAAGAAGTGGTCACGGCACTCGTGGCCCGGACCGTTGAGCATCTGTGGGAGCGGTCCCGGGCCACTGCAGAGACCGACGAGCCGCGCCAGGCCATCGCAGCAGCCATGCAGCGCACGGTTGAGCTGTGGGATGAGCACGGTCTGGTCATGCGCACGGCGATCGACCTGTCGTTGACCGTGCCGGAGATCGGCGAGCTGTGGAGCCACACGGCTGACTTGTTCATCACGGCCATCACCGCTGTCCTGGAACGAGCCGGCGTTCAGGCCGGCACCGAACCAGAACAAGCGTCAGCGATGGCACGCGCCCTGTGCTGGATGATCGAGCGGACCTTCTACCACGCCTCGCAGGAATCCCGCGAGAAGTTGCAAAAGGCATCTTCGACCTGCGAACACATCTGGCTGACCAGCGCCGGGTCTCGCCACCTGAATGAGGCATCTGGCGTGGAAGTGAAGGCGCAGACCTGCTGGCGCCGGCACATCCCAGCCCAAGATCAATCTCATCGAGAGCCGCCGTACGACCGTTCCTGATGGCTGAAACAGACGGATCGCCGATGGCGCCCTCGCCCCGGTCAACGATCCAGCCGTCCGCCGACGACGCCGGGGCAGGCGTCTTCAGGATGCAGACCCTGTCGCACCTTCAGCCGCCGATCGGGCGGTTTCCGCCTCGGGCGGGGTTCGGGGGCCGGGAAGCGTGGCCGCCACCGCGGCGGCGAGGTCGAGGTGGGAGTTCATGTCCAGCTCGAACCGGCCGTAGGGGTTCACGTGAGTCCAGAACAGCGGGGACAGGGCCCGCCTGTCGGCGTCGGTGAGCCGTCTCTGCCACTTCTCCTCGCTCAGGATGTCCTGGAGGAGCAGGGTGTTGACGTGCACCAGCGCGGACTGGAGCAGGTGCAGGGCGAGCATCGAGACCTCCTGGGACTCCTTGTCGGAGCCGGTCAGGTCGCCGTCCTTGCCGTAGAACAGATCGTGGTTGGCGGAGTTCCAGTTCTCCACGACCTGGAGCCCGTCATTGATCTCGCGTCGCAGTTTCGCGTCGGCGAGGTAGTCGCAGATGAACGCCGTGCGTACCGCGCGGCCCAGTTCCTCGATTGCCCGGTACGTCGGATGCTTGGGCCCGCCGCGGGTGAAGCGCCGCAGGACCTGCTCGGCCTCGGCGGTGCCCAGGCGTAGGGCGGCGGTGTACTTCACGATCTGGTCGTACTGCTGGCGGATCAGGTCCCAGTCGATCGTCTTGGTCGACAGCACCGGCGCCAGGTTCGGCCACTTCTCGTCCGGCGCCGTTGCGTTGTGGGATCAACGGACGCGGTGAACCGGCGTCGGGTCCGCGGTCAGATCGCCAGGGCGAGGGCGGCGAACGCCGCAGGCACCCGCGTTGCCGGCGGGGAGTCGACGGCGAGTTCGTAGTGTCCGCGGCGCAGGTTCTGCATGAAGGCGTGTCCGGCGATGATCACTTGTGCTGTCTGCTCGGTTCGTAGCCCGCGCATCGGTCTCAACCGGTGTTTCAGCTGGCTGTGATCGGCTTCTATCGGGTTGTTGGCGTACTGCTCGACGTGGTGCCACGCGGACGGGATCAGCTCGTCGAGGACGCCGGGATAGACCGCGGCGGCGTCGGTGACCACCTCTGTGGGCTTGACCTTCAACGCTGACAGCGCCCGTCGGAAGAACCGCCGGGCGGCTTCGGCGTCCCGGCGGGTCGAGACGAGCACGTCGATGACTTGCCCGTACTGGTCGACCGCCCGGTACACGTACCGCCACACCCCGTTGACTTTGACGTACGTCTCATCAACGTGCCACCGGTCGCCTGGTGAGTGTCGGCAGAAGCGGGCGGCGTCAGCCAGCAGTGGGGTGAACCGCTGCACCCATCGGTAGACGGTGACGTGGTCGACTTCCACGCCGCGCTCGACGAGGAGTTCTTCAACGTCGCGGTAGGACAGGTTGAACCGCAGGTACCAGCGGACCGCGACGACGATCACCTCCGGTGGGAACCGGAACCCGGCGAACGCCGACTTCGGAGGCAGCCACGGGCGAGGACGGCTCGACGACTTCACAGTCCAAGTCTGTCTCGATCTTGCCAACGCTCAACGCAACGGACCCGCCGCGCGTGCGGCGTACGACAAGCGCGCTGCCGCGGAACAGGCCCAGGCCGAACGCGAGGCAGCCCAACGAGACGCCATCGCCCAGGATGTCCTCGCAGGCCGCCGTTGACACCACCGCTCCATCTACTGGAGCCCCCTCAAGATCACACCCAACGCGGCCTTGATGTCCCAGAAACTGCCGCACGCAAATGAGCGCGCTCCCCAAGCGATGAGCAAGTCAGTCGACTGGATAAAGGCAGACGTATCCCGAAGCCTCATGGGAACTGACGATGATCAAATGCACGCTCATCGGCAGATCCGTGCGCTCACGCTCCGCCGACCTGCCGCTAGGCCCTAGACCCCCTGTCGCACATCAAGCGGTCGGGGCAACGGCGGGTGGCAGCGGTGGGCGCGGCTGGGCAGTCCTGGGCACTCGTGGCTAACCGCCGGCAGGTACCGTTTCCTAAGACGATGCTCAATTCGTAGCAGCAGGCTGATTACCTGCTGCTTCACAACTCTTTTTCCTTTGTGCTGGTCGCAGTTGTATGTGGCTGCGCTCGCTTGCTGAAGATCAGCAGGAGCGGCTGCAGGCCTTGCACGCGCTCACCGCTTCTCGCGATGCCCATTCGCAGGGCCGCCTCGGCGTTTGGCGTTGACGGATGACGGCCCCGTCGCGATAGGAAGCCGTGGCCGCGCCGATGGGGTGGGCGGTCGACCTTGTTGTCGGGGACCCGGCGTGGGGCCTCGGTTCGCCGCTGCTGCAGGACGGCCGGCAGGCCCTCCCGTTGTACATGGCCACGACGTGGCCGTCGTCAGTACACCGGCACTCGCCCACGGCCTCTTCGATCATGGCGCGGCCGTCCATGGCTGAGTGTGGTGATCGTCGCCAGGCTGCCCCGCGCCCCAGGAACGCGGGCGGGAGCATGGCCGTCGCGGCGACGCCGACAAGAACCACGGCGATGGTGAAGCTTGCCTTCGCCCGTATTCGCCGGCGGTGACCTGCGGAGTGCCGCGTCGAGGGCGTGAGCACGGCCAACGCGGCCGGCCCGGGCGGGCCAGTCACCCTGGTGGCCGGCGGCCAGAAAATCTAGGCTGGAACGACTAGACATCTTATGCGGTGTGGCATATTGTTCTTCGAGTCGAGGGTAAAGATCCGTCAGGACGCAGACGGGCTGTCCGGCCGTGAGGTCACGACGGGCGGCGAGGAGCGGGAACGATCTTCACGGTTCCCCCCGAGAGGCAGTAGGAGCACGTCAGTCCCGACGTGATATGC
>NZ_JAEVHJ010000424.1:0-4621 GCF_016802855.1 Micromonospora sp. ATA51
CGACCGCCAGGCCCGCAGAGCCCGGGTCCGCCGCGGCGCGCCCGGTGTCCGGCCCGCCCGCGGGGCCGTTGGCGGCGCCTCCAAGGCCGCCGGACAGCACCTCCGACACGGAGCCGCCGGACAGCACCTCCGACACGGAGCCGTCGGACAGCGCCTCCGAGGCGGAGCCGCCGGCGCCTCCGATGGACCCGGAGCAGGCGCTGGCCGCCTTCCGGTGGCGGCTGGACCCGGAGACGCTGCGCGAGGAGGCGACCGATCCGGAGGAGCTGCGGGTGGTCCGCGACGGCCTCACCGCCAAGCTGGGCACCGCGCTCGACAACCGGAGTCGCGCCAGGCTGCTCAGCCTCCGCTCGGTGGCCTCGCGGATTCTCGGCGACCTGGACGACGCGCTGGCCGACGGTCGGCTCGCGGTCACGTACGCCGAGGCCACCGCCGAGTTGCGGCGGACCGCGCTGGCGCGTGCGCGGCTCGCCCAGGTGCTGCGCTGGCGGGGTGAGCACGCGGAGGCGGACCGGCTCTTCGCCGAGGCGAACTCCCCGGAGCTGCCCGACCGGTTGCGTGCGGCGCTGCACGAGCACGCCGGCCGGTCCTGCGTCGACCAGGGCCGGCTGATCGAGGCGTGCCACCACTTCGAGCGGGCGCTGGACCTGCGCCAGGGCGGGGACGCGGAGCTGATCGCGCGTACCGGAGTGGCGCTGGACGCGGTCCGGGAGCGGGCCGCGGCCGGCGGGTTCGGCCCGTGGCCGCGCGACCGCGACGTGATGCGGGGCGGCGAGCGGGCCCCGGCGCCCACCTTCGACGAGGAGCTGGAGCTCTGGGGCTACGCCGACGTCGACGGCAACCTGGTGATCGACCACCGGTACGCCGAGGTGCAGGCGTTCCGCGAGGGCATGGCCTGGGTACGCCGTCCGGAGGCGTCCCGGTGGGCGCTGATCGACACCTCCGGGGCCGCCCTGATCGAGGCGAACAACGGCTACCGGGCGGTGCGCTCCTTCTCCGACGGTCTGGCCTGGGTGTCGATGGACGGCAAGGCCAACTGGATGGCGGTCGACCCGACGAACATGGTGAAGATCCCGCCGGGCTTCGAGGACGTCCGCCCGTTCCGGGGCGGGCTGGCGGCGGTCCGCCGGGGCGGCTGGGGCGCGGTCGACCGGACCGGTCAGCTCGTCGTGCCGACCCGGTACCACGGCTTCCCCACCGCCCTGGCCGACGGCCGGTACGTGGACGGCTTCACCGAGGAGGGCCTGGCCGTGGTGGAGCTGGCCGGCCGCCGGGGCGTGGTGGACCGCACCGGCCGGGTGGTCGTCGAGCCGGCGTACCGGGCGCTGGTGATCCACCCGGTCGCCTTCCTGGTCGGCGACGGCGGCGGGCGCTGGGGCGCGCTGGACCGGCGCGGCGAGCTGCTGATCGACCCGGTGCATCCGAGCCGCGCGAGGTGGTCGCGGAGATCGACCAGCTGCTCGCGGACACCAGCCCGGTGCTCTGACGGGTGCCCCTCGGCACGCCGGGCAGCGCGGCCGGGTGACCCTGATCCGGCGGGGCTAGGGTCGGGGCATGGAATTCCGACACCTAGGCCGTTCCGGCCTGATGGTCAGCGAGATCTCGTACGGCAACTGGATCACCCACGGCTCCCAGGTCGAGGAGGACGCGGCGACCGCCTGCGTCCGGGCCGCCCTGGACACCGGCATCACCACCTTCGACACCGCCGACGTGTACGCCGGCACCAAGGCCGAGACGGTCCTCGGCCGGGCGCTCAAGGGCGAGCGCCGCGAGGGGCTGGAGATCTTCACCAAGGTCTTCTGGCCGACCGGCCCGGGCCGCAACGACCGCGGCCTGTCCCGCAAGCACATCATGGAGTCGATCGACGGCTCGCTGCGTCGGCTGCAGACCGACTACGTGGACCTCTACCAGGCCCACCGGTACGACTACAGCACGCCGCTGGAGGAGACGATGGAGGCCTTCGCCGACGTCGTGCACTCCGGCAAGGCGCACTACATCGGTGTCTCGGAGTGGAAGGCGTCGCAGCTCCGCGAGGCCCACCAGCTGGCCCGGGAGCTGCGCATCCCGCTGGTCTCCAACCAGCCGCAGTACTCGATGCTCTGGCGGGTCATCGAGACCGAGGTCATCCCCACCAGCGAGGAGCTGGGCGTCGGTCAGATCGTCTGGTCGCCGATGGCCCAGGGCGTGCTCTCCGGCAAGTACCTGCCGGGCCAGCCGCCGCCGGCCGGCTCCCGGGCCACCGACGAGAAGTCCGGCGCGGGCTTCATCGCCAAGTTCATGACCGACGAGGTGCTCACCCGGGTGCAGCGGCTCAAGCCCCTCGCGGAGCAGGCCGGGCTGACCATGCCGCAGCTCGCCATCGCCTGGGTGCTGCAGAACCCGAACGTCTCCTCGGCGATCGTCGGGGCGTCCCGCCCCGAGCAGGTGCACGACAACGTCAAGGCGGCCGGCGTGAAGCTCGACGCCGACCTGCTCAAGGCGATCGACGAGATCGTCGAGCCGATCACCGAGCGCGACGCGGCCAAGACCGAGTCCCCCGCCCAGCGCCCGTGAGCGCCGCCCGGTCCGGCCGGCCGCTGGCGCCGGCCGGACCGGGCCCGCTCAGCCCTGCCAGAAGCGGATCAGTTCGAAGCCGACCGAGTAGAAGGCGGGCGACACGCCGAGCACGTCGGCGACCGCGAAGACCGCGTCGAAGAACCAGCCGCCGATCCGCGGGCTCCACAGCAGCGCGAAGAGCAGGATGAAGCCGTACGGGGCGAACAGGTCGTACATCCGGCGGTACTGCGGGCTCAGCCACGGCTGGATCATGTTGCCGCCGTCCAGGCCGGGCACCGGCAGCAGGTTGAGCACGCTGGCGGTGAGCTGGAGGAACGCCAGCAGGCCCACCCCGGCCCAGAACTCCACCGAGCCGCCGTTGCCGAAACCGATCCGCAGGGCCGACACCAGCACCAGGGTGAACAGCACGTTGGTGGCCGGGCCGGCGAGGCTGACCAGGGTGTGCCGCAGCCGGCCGGGGATGGCGTGCCGGTCCACCCAGACCGCCCCGCCGGGCAGGCCGATGCCGCCGAGCAACACCACGATCACCGGCAGCACGATCGACAGCAGCGGGTGGGTGTACTTGAACGGGTTGAGCGTCAGGTAGCCCCGGTGGGCGATGTCCCGGTCCCCGAACCGGTACGCGACCAGCGCGTGGGCGTACTCGTGCAGGCAGAGTGAGACCAGCCAGCCGGAGACCACGAAGAGGAAGACGTCGAACCGGACGTTGCCGTACCGCTGCCAGGCCAGCACCCCGCTGGTCACGAAGAGCGCGACCAGGCCGAGGAAGACCGGGCTGGGCCGGAACGCCGCCCGGGGCACCCCGAGCACCAGCGGCTCGCCCGGCCGGTCGTAGCCCATCATTCGGTCGGGGGCAGCAGGCTCATCCGGTACTCCACCCGGTCGTCCTCGACGAGCGCGACGGAGGTGACGCCGGACGCCGCGAGCTCCCGCCAGGTCTGGCCGACCCACGACTCGGCGTCCGCCTGGCTCGCGAACGACTCCGTCGGCCCGTCCACCGACTTGCCGTCCGTGCCCTCGTACCGCCAGCTCCACGCCATGCCGCGTCTCCCCTCGCCGCCGTCGTCCCCCTGGGACGTAAACCTCCGCAAGCGTAGTCGGCCGGGCGCGGAACGGCCGGGCCCACCACCTACCGGTCGGGCCACCGGGTGGATCAACGGGATCGGCGGGGGCCGGTACGGTGACGCGGTGCTGACTCAAGGAGTGGTGCTCAGCGACCGCTATCTGCTGAGCGAACGCATCGCGACCGGTGGCATGGGGGCCGTCTGGCGGTGCACCGACACCCTGCTCGACCGGGAGGTCGCGGTGAAGGTGCTGCTGCCGTCGCTGGTCGCCGACCCGGAGTTCACCACCCGCTTCCACGCCGAGGCACGGATGATGGCCGCGCTGCGGCACCCCGGCATCGTGCAGGTGCACGACTTCGGCTCGGCGACGCTCGCCGACGGCAGCCAGGTCAGCTACCTGGTGATGGAGTACGTCGACGGCGAGCCGCTGGTGACCTGGGTCCGCCGCGCCGGCCGGCTCGACCCGGCCTCCACCATGTCGGTGGTGGCGCAGGCCGCCCAGGCGCTGCACGCCGCCCACCTCGCCGGGATCGTCCACCGGGACGTCAAGCCGGGCAACCTGCTGGTAAAGCGGGACGGCAGCGTGGTGCTGGTGGACTTCGGCATCGCCCGGTCCACCACGATGGCCGGGATCACCGCCGCCCACATGGTGCTCGGCACCGCCTCCTACATGTCGCCGGAGCAGGCGGCCGGCCAGCCGGTCTCACCGGCCACCGACGTGTACGCCCTCGGCGCCGTCGCCTACTACTGCCTCGCCGGTCGCCCGCCGTTCGAGGGGGAGAACCCGCTCCAGGTGGCGATGCGGCACGTCCAGGACGAGCCCGCGCCGCTGCCACCGGGCACCCCGCCCGCCGTGCTGGAGGTGGTCCGCCGGGCGTTGGAGAAGGGCCCCGCCGACCGGTACCCGGGCGCCGCCGCCATGGCCGAGGCCGCCCAGGACGCCCGCGACGCGACGCTGGCCAGCGTGCCGGTGCCGCCCCGGCCGCCGTGGGCCGTGCCGG
>NZ_JAEVHJ010000425.1:0-4579 GCF_016802855.1 Micromonospora sp. ATA51
CCGACACCGTCTGGATCAACCCACCCGAACCCGCAACCGATCAACCGCTACCCCAAGCGGCGTAACACCCACTGGTCCCACCGACCTTGACAAGTTCCGGTCCGGCTCCATCCAACCGCGGCGCGGTTAATTCATA
Organism: Micromonospora sp. ATA51; assembly: GCF_016802855.1. Lineage (NCBI taxonomy): Bacteria > Bacillati > Actinomycetota > Actinomycetes > Micromonosporales > Micromonosporaceae > Micromonospora > Micromonospora sp. ATA51. The sequence goes on from NZ_JAEVHJ010000425.1 coordinate 137, forward strand.
GGTTTAGGGTTCGAGTCCCTGGCGGCCCACTCCTCCGCAGGTCAGCGGCCCTGACCGGGATCGCTGTCGCCGCAATCAGGGCCGGTACAGCAGGGCCGCTACCAAGCCCGGGGCGGTTCAGAGGCGGCCGTTCCGGTCTGGTCGCGGTTGTAGTAGTTGAACGGGGTCGTGCAGCCGGTCGCCGGCCGTCGGGTCGGCCCGCTCGTCGTCGACGCGTCGGTCCGCCCCGGGGCGCCGTCGCCCGGCCGGGCGGTGTCCTCGCCGCGCGGGTCCCGTTCGTCCTCCGGCCGGCCGCTGGCCATCGCCGAGGCGGCCACCGCGTCACTGACGGTGGTCGCCCCGAAGGCGGTGGGCAGCGGCGCCGGCTCGTGGAACTCGGGTCGGCCGGCCCGGTCGGTGTCGGCCGCCTCGCCGTCCGGGTCCCGGGCGCCGGCCACGGCCGGGTCGTCGAAGGTGCCCCGGTCGTCCAGCGCGTCCTCGGGTACGTCGGCCCGCCCTGCCCGGTCGGGCCGGTCGCCGTGCGGGGCGTCATCGCCTGGCGGCGGCACCGCGACCGGCGCGGATCGTACGGCCTCGGGGTGGTCGTTCGTGACCTGCTGCTCTTCCTGGCGCATCGCGGCAGCCTCCTCAGCGGCTCGTGGCGTCGTGCGGGTGGTCGGGGCGGCGCTGCGCCGGCGGCTGGTGCCCGACCGGGTCCTCGCCGAGCAGATCGGCGAAGAGGGCCCGGTAGTGCACGACCGCCTGGCGGAGCTCCTCGGTGCTGGTCTCGCCGCGCTCGGTGCGCAGCCGGATCTCGTGGGCGTCCCGGTAGTGGGTCAGGGTGCGGGCGTGCTCGACGGAGAGATGGGCGATCTGGTCGGAGAAGTCCCCGGTGGGGTACCCACGCTCGGCGATCAGCCGGCTGACCAGCTCGTCGGCGTCGCCCACGGTCTCGGCCGGGGAATCGACGAAGCGGACCTGGAGCTCCTCCCAGGCGGCCGCGTACCGGGCCCGGGACTCGGGCTCCAGCGGGGTGAGTTCGAGTTCGGCGTGCCGGCGCTCCCGGTCCCGCAGCTCCCGCTCGGCCGCGCTGCGGCTGTCCCGCTCGGCGACCACCCGGTCGTACTCGGGGCCGAAGCGCTGCCGGAGCGAGCGGCGGCGGGCCGCCAGCACGGCGACCGCGGCCAGCGCCGCGAGCACCAACACGACGATGACTGTGACGACTACCTGCGTGGGCGACATGGCTCCTCCTTCGCCCGCTGGTATTCCCTCCGCCCACTGATCGCCAATCCCGATCCGGGGGACTTTCCTGGCCGATCGCCCGCCCGGGCCCTCGCCGGGCATGGCGAGGCCCACCGACCACCCGTCCCACAAACTTGACTCATTCCGGAAAACGCCCTTGGGTGGGGTGATGCCGGTCGAGTCCGACGCCGAACGCCTCCGTGCGACCAGGCTGCGCGTGACGCCGACTGCTGCGCCGGATCGCCCCGGCCGGCGGCCCCGCCCGGTTCGAGCCGGGCGGCCGATCAGGAGGAGAGCGATGAGCGACCAGGCCGGGAAGCCGATCCTCACCACCCGTCAGGGCCACCCGGTCCACAACAACCAGCAGCAGCGGACGGTCGGCTCACGCGGCCCGGCGACGCTGGAGAACTACCACTTCCTGGAGAAGATCAGCCACTTCGACCGCGAGCGCATCCCCGGAGCTGGACTTCGACCCGCTGGACGACACCAAGACCTGGCCGGAGGACGTCTTCCCGCTGCGCCCGGTCGGCGTGATGACGCTCAACCGCAACGTCACCAACTTCCAGAACGAGAACGAGCAGATCGCCTTCGGCGCCGGCGTGCTGGTGGACGGGCTGGACCTCTCCGACGACAAGATGCTGGTCGGCCCGACGTTCTCCTACTCGGACACCCAGCGCTACCGGGTCGGCCCGAACCACCTCCAGCTGCCGATCAACGCGCCGCAGGAGGACGTCCAGGTCAGCACCAACCAGGACGGTGGCCAGATGTCGTACCACGTGGACAATCGGGGCGGCGGCCCGCACATCAACTTTGAGCCGTCCTCAGTGGCGGGCCTGCGGGAGGCCGACGACTCCTACCGGGGGGCGTACGGCCGCCGGGTCGCCGACGGCCTCGGCATCTCGGTCAACGCCTGACCCCCACGCCGGCCACGAGCGCCCCGCCGGTCCGTCCGGCGGGGCGCTCGCCTGCGAACGGTGTCCACAGCGGAGCATCCCGGACAGTAGTGATCGGCGAGACGGCCGGTAGTGCATCCGCCGGGGATTACGTATCCTGCCGAAGGTGCCCGAGCCGGGGCCCGGCGCCGTCGCCGGGTGGCACGCCCGGCCGGCGCCGGCGCGACCCCTGCGACACCTTCCGGGCGAGGTCTGATTGAACACCCGCGACTGGCCGATCCGCGCCAAGTTGACCGCGCTGGTCATCGGCCCGGTGACCGCGCTGCTGGCGCTCTGGATCTTCGCCACCACGCTGACCTTCGGCCCCGCCCTCGACCTGCTCGCCGCCCGCACCCTCCTCTACGACCTCGGCCGCCCCGGCGAGGCCGTCGTCGCCGAGCTGCAACGGGAACGCCGGCTCTCGGTGGTCCAACTCGCCGGCGACACCACGCTGCCCGCCCTGGCCGAGCAGCGGCTGCGCACCGACCGGGCCGTCGCCGAGCTGCGCCGCCGGGTGGCCGGGGACGACCTGCGCGACGCCGCCGACGACCTGCTCGACACCCGGCTCGACCAACTGGTCGCCGCGCTGGACGCGCTGCCCGCCGGCCGGGGCTTCATCGACGGCCGGAAGGTGGACCGGTCCGGCGCGGTCGGCCTCTACAGCGGGATGATCTCCTCGGCCTTCCAGGCGTTCTCCGCCATGGCCATGCTGCCGGACACCGAGCTCAACCGGCAGGCGCTGGCGCTCACCGCGCTCGGCCGCTCCCGGGAACTGCTCGGCCAGGGCGACGCGCTGCTGGCCGGCGCGCTGACCGCCGGCCGGTTCGCCGAGGGCGAGCACGACCAGCTCGTCCGGACCATCGACAACCAGCGGTTCCTGGCCGAGGCCGCAGTGGCCGACCTGCCCGCGCCGGAACGGACCGCGTACCGGCGGCTGACCGAGGGAGAGGCCTTCGTCCGGCTGAGCGCCCTGCAGGACGCGCTGATCCGCGCCGACGGCCTGCCGCCCCGGCTCGACGTCCGCAGCTGGGAGTCCAGCCAGGCCGCGGTGCAGCAGGGCCTGCGCGCGTTCGAGCTGAGCGGGGCCGACAAGCTGGCCGAACGCTCGGTGCCGATGGCGATCGGCATCCTGGTCCGGCTGGCCGCCGCCGGGGTGCTCGGTCTGCTCGCCGTCGTGGTCTGCGTGCTGGTCGCGCTCCGCGTCGGCCGGTCGCTGGCCGGCCGGCTGACCGGCGTCCGTACCGCCGCCCTGGAGATGGCCGAGCACCGGCTGCCCGACGTGGTCGCCCGGCTGCGCCGCGGCGAGGAGGTCGACGTCGCCCGGGAGGCGCCCGAGCTGGACCACGGCGGCGACGAGATCGGCCAGGTGGGGCACGCCTTCAACGAGGTGCGCCGGACCGCCGTCCAGGCCGCGGTCGACGAGGTCACCCTGCGCCGGGGCCTCAACGAGGTCTTCCTCAACCTCGCCCGCCGCAGCCAGGGGCTGGTGCACCGGCAGCTGGCGCTGCTGGACCGGCTGGAGCGGCGCACCGAGGACCCGGACGAGCTGGCCGGCCTCTTCCAGGTCGACCACCTCGCCGCCCGGCTCCGGCGGCACGCCGAGGACCTGGTCATCCTCGCCGGCGCGGCGCCCGGCCGGGGTTGGCGCAACCCGGTCGCCGCGGTCGACGTGATCCGCGGCGCGATCTCCGAGGTCGAGTCGTACGACCGGGTGGACGTCGGTGTGGTGCAGCCGGCCGGCGTGCTGGGCCGGCCGTCGGTGACGTGATCCACCTGCTCGCCGAGCTGATCGAGAACGCCACCGTCTTCTCCCCGCCCGGCACTCGGGTCGACGTCTCCGGGCAGGTCGTGCCGAACGGGTACGCCGTCGAGATCACCGACCGGGGACTGGGCATGTCCCCGCGGGTCCTCGAGGACGTCAACCGCAAGCTGGCCCGGTCGCCGGAGTTCGACCCGGCCGACAGCGCCCGGCTCGGCCACTTCGTGGTGAGCCGGCTCGCCGCCCGGCACGGCGTACGGGTCCAGCTCCGGCCGGCCACCCCGGCCGGCACCACGGCGGTGGTGCTCATCCCGGCCGACCTGGTCACGGACGAGCCGGCCGTGGGACCGGCCGGCCCGGAGGCCGCGGCGGCGACCGGCGACGACCGCCGGATGGCCAAGGTGACCCGGCTGAACTCCCTGCCCCGGCCGAGGTCCACCCGGCCCGGCCGGGAACGGCCCGAGTCGGCCACCCGGTGGTGCCCTTCATCGCCGGCCGCGGCTCCTCGGTCGAGTCGCCCCGGACGGCGAC
>NZ_JAEVHJ010000426.1:0-4574 GCF_016802855.1 Micromonospora sp. ATA51
CTCCCCCGGCCGGGGCGGCTCGGCGCCGGCCGGACCGGTCGCCAGGTCGTCCGCGTCGCCCCCACCGGTGTCCCGCCCGGCAGCCACCGGCCCCGCCTCGGGGAGGTGGTCGTCGTGCGGCTCGGTGAGGGGCATGTGGCAAGTCTCCCACCGCGAACGGGCCCAGCGCCCAGTGAGTGAGCCGATCTCTCATCCTAGTCCCGTCGTAACCGGTGGGACGGCTGGGACGGGAGTGTCGGACCCGGCCGCTAGCGTGCCGCGGGTGGCACGAGCAGAGTACGTCCAGGAGGCGCTGGCCGGCCTGGACCGGACGGCGGGCGCGGGGGTGGACCCGGCGCTGCCGTTGTACGCGACCACCTTCGTGGTGGTCGACCTGGAGACCACCGGGGGCGCGCCGGACGGCGGCGGGATCACCGAGATCGGCGCGGTGAAGGTGCGCGGCGGCGAGGAGCTGGGGGTGCTCGCCACCCTGGTCAACCCGGGGGTGCCGATCCCGCCGTTCATCACCGTGCTGACCGGGATCACCCAGGCCATGTTGGTCCCGGCGCCGCCGATCGAGCAGGTGCTGCCGAGCTTCCTGGAGTTCATCTCCGACGCGGTGCTGGTCGCCCACAACGCCCCCTACGACGTGGGGTTCCTCAAGGCGGCCTGCGCGAAGCACGGCTACCGCTGGCCCAACCCGCGGGTGCTGGACACCGCGGCGCTGGCCCGGCGGGTGCTCACCCGGGACGAGGTGCCCAACCGCAAGCTCGGCACCCTGGCCGCCTACTTCCGCACCGCCACCCAGCCGACCCACCGGGCGCTGGACGACGCCAAGGCCACCGTGGACGTGCTGCACGGGCTGATCGCCCGGCTGGGCGGCCACCGGGTGGACACCGTCGGCGACGCGATCGAGTTCGCCCGGGCGGTCACCCCGACCCAGCGCCGCAAGCGGCACCTGGCCGAGGGCCTGCCGAAGGTGCCCGGGGTCTACATCTTCCGGGCCGCCGACGACCGGCCGCTCTACGTCGGCACCTCCGGCGACATCGCCACCCGGGTGCGCAGCTACTTCACCGCCGGGGAGAAGCGGGCCCGGATCTCCGAGATGCTCGCCGCCGCCGAGCGGGTCGAGGCGGTCGAGTGCGCGCACTCGCTGGAGGCGGAGGTCCGCGAGCTGCGGCTGATCGCCGCGCACGCGCCGCCGTACAACCGGCGCTCCAAGTACCCGGAGCGGATGGTCTGGCTCAAGCTCACCGACGAGGCGTACCCCCGGTTGTCGGTGGTGCGGAACCTCGCCCCCACGGACACCGCGTACCTGGGCCCGTTCCGCTCCAAGCAGGCCGCCGAGCTGGCCGCCGCGGGCTTCCACGACGCCGTGCCGCTGCGCCAGTGCACGCACCGGCTGTCGCGGCGCACGACCATGCCGGCCTGCGCGCTGGCCGAGCTGGGACGCTGCCCGGCGCCCTGCGAGCACCGGATCACCCCCGAGGAGTACGACCACCGCGCCGCCGCGCCGTTCCGTACCGCGACCACCAGCGACCCCCAGGTCGTGGTCGACGCCCTGCTCGCCCGGATCGAAGTGCTCGCCCGCGACCAGCGCTACGAGGAGGCGGCGGTGGTGCGGTCCCGGCTGGCGGCGGTGCTGCGCGCCACGGTCCGGATGCAACGTCTGGTCGGGCTAACCGGGATCGCCGAGCTGGCCGCGGCCCGGCGTGCCGCGCGCGGCGGCTGGGAGCTGGCGCTGGTCCGGCACGGCCGGCTGGCCGGCGCCGGGTTGTCCCCGCCGGGTGTCCACCCGCGACCGACCCTGGAGGCGATCCGGGCGACCGCCGAGACGGTGCTGCCCGGGTACGGCCCGGTCCCGCGGGCCTCCGCCGAGGAGACCGAACGCATCCTGTCCTGGTTGGAGCGAGCGGAGACCCGGCTGGTGGAGATCTCCTCCGGCTGGGCCTCGCCGGTCACCGGCGCGGGCCGTTTCCGGGACCTGCTGGCCAAGGCGGAGAACGGCGGGTCCCACCAACTCTCGACCGAACGCTCATGACCAAGTGACCGATCGGACTACGTCGACTCCCTTAGGCTGTTGGAGAAGTGCAGTCCTGCCCGTTTCGCGGGCCTGCTCCCGGTCGCCGGTGACGGTGACCGTGGGGCCGGGGTGAGGAGGTGTCCCAGGTGGACGTCGACGCCGGACACGGCGCCGCCCTGGGCGGCGCCCTTCCGACCCAGCCCGGGGAGCTGCCGCTCACCCGCCGGCTGCGCTCCCTGCTCACCTGGCCCACCAGCGACGCCGACCCGGTCAACGCGCTGGTCCGCGCCCATCGGAGCATCCACGCGAGCGCCGACTCCTCCGTGCTGCGCCGCGCCTACACGATCGCGGAGAACATGCACCGCGGCCAGTTCCGCAAGAGCGGCGAACCGTACATCACCCATCCCCTCGCGGTCGCCCAGATCTGCGCCGACCTCGGGATGGACACCATCACCCTGGTCGCCGCGCTGCTGCACGACACCGTGGAGGACACCCGCTACACCCTCCAGGCCCTCGCCGAGGACTTCGGCCGGGAGGTGGCCCACCTGGTCGACGGGGTGACCAAGTTCGACAAGGCGTTCTACGGCAAGGCCGCCGAGGCGGAGACCGTCCGCAAGATGATCATCGCGGCCGGCAAGGACGTCCGCGTGCTGATCATCAAGCTGGCCGACCGGCTGCACAACATGCGCACGCTGGGCGTCCGGTCGGCCGCCTCCCGGGAGCGCATCGCCCGCAAGACCCAGGAGGTGCTGATCCCGCTCTGCGACCGGCTGGGCATCCAGACCCTCAAACGCGAGCTGGACGACGTGGTGCTGCTGCACCTGGAGCCCGACGAGCACGCCCGGATCGCCCGGCACGTGCACGACCGGCCGGCGGGCTGGGACGCGTACCTCGAGGACGTGGTGGCGAAGACCCGGGTGGCGCTGCGCCGCAGCCGGGTCGACGCCGAGGTCGCCCCCCGCCCCCGGCACCTCTATTCGATCTGGAAGGACACCGTGGCCGGCGGCCACGGCGCCCCCTTCGACCTGCCCCGCATCTCGATCGTGGTGGCCGGCCCGGCCACCGACTGCTACGCGGCGCTCGGTGCGGTGCACGGGCTGTGGCGGCCGGTGCCCGGCCGCTTCAAGGACTTCATCGCCTCGCCGAAGAACAACCTCTACCGGTCGCTGCACACCAGCGTCCGCGGCCCGCAGGACCGCACGGTCGAGGTGCTGATCCGGACCGAGGAGATGCACCGCGCCGCCGAGTACGGCGTCGCCGCCCACTACCGCTTCCCCCGCACCACCAGCCGGGCGGCCGACCGGGCCGACGAACTGGCCTGGCTGCGCCGGGTGCTGGACTGGGAGCAGGAGGCGGTCGACCCCGCGCAGTTCCTCGAGTCGCTGCGCTGCGACCTGGCCGAGGCGCAGATCCAGGTGGTGGCCGACGGCCGGCAGGTGGTCCTCCCCGCCGGCGCGACGCCGGTGGACCTGGCGTATGAGCTGAGCACCGAGCGGGGCGACCACTGCCTGGCGGCGCGCGTCAACGGCCGGCTGGCGCCGCTCTCCTCCGAGCTGGCGGAGGGCGACGTGGTGGAGATCTTCACCGAGTCCGACGCGGAGAGCGGCTTCGAGGCCGACGCCGCGCCCCGGGGGCCGCGCCGGGAGTGGCTCGGCTTCGTGAAGTCGCCGCAGGCCCAGATGCAGATCAACCGCTGGTTCGCCGAGCACACCGAGCCGGGCATCTCGATAGCCGACAAGGTACGCCTCGGCCGCGCCACCATCGGCCTGGCCCTGCGCACACACAACCGGGGACTGGCCAGCGACCTGCCGCTGCTGCGGCTGTCCGAGGAACTGGGCTACCCCGACCTGGAGACCCTGCTGGTGGCGGTCTTCGACCGGGCGGTCGAACCGGACGCGGTGGTCCGGCAACTCATCGACCTGGTCGACCACCGGCAGTAGCCGAACGCCCCTCGCGCGGCCGGTCCGGGCGGCCACTAGCCTGAACGCATGATCCCCCGCGCGCGTGCCACCGGACGGGCCCTCGGCTACCAGGTCTTCTACCGGCTCCCCGTCCCGCTGCGCCGCCGGCTGGTCCGGCTCGCCGTGCCGAAGTACATCGTCGGGGCGGTCACCCTGGTCCGGGACGCCGACGCGGAGGGGCCGGGCCGGCTGTTGCTGCTGCGCCAGCCGCCCGGTCACAGCTGGACGCTCCCGGCGGGGCTGCTGCAACGCGGCGAGGCGCCGGTGGTCGGCGCGGCCCGGGAACTGTTCGAGGAGTCCGGCATCCGGGTCACCCCCGACCGGCTCCGCCCGGCCGTGCCGAACGCCGTGGTGCACGCCAAGGGCTGGGTGGACGTGGTCTTCGAGGTGGAGGTCCCGGCGTCGACCGCCGAGCTGGTGGTGGACGGCGCCGAGGTCTTCGAGGCGGCCTGGCACCCGCTGGACGACCTGCCCCGGCTGAGCCGGGCCACCGCCAACCTGCTCGGCTACTACGGCATCGGGCCGCGGGCGGGCAGGTCCCGCCCGCCGTCCCGCCGGGGGCGTGACCGGCGCCGGACCGGGCGGCCCGGGCGGGTCGGGTCCCGGGTGGC
>NZ_JAEVHJ010000427.1:0-4569 GCF_016802855.1 Micromonospora sp. ATA51
CGCCGGGCCCTGCGCCGGGCCCTGCGCCGGGGGTTGCGCCGGGCCCTCTGCCGGACTCCCCGACGGACGGGGCAGTGGCCGGCCGCGCCGGCTCCCGCCCGGCGTCCCGCAGCACCCCGGACCGGCCGGCCAGCGCGTCGATGACGGCGGTCCGGGTGATCGGGGTGACGGCGTCCGGCAGGTCGCCGGGGCGTGCCAGCCCAGGTGGCAGCCGCCCGTCGGGTCCGCCGTCGGCGTCCCGGCGGTGACCCGGGCGCGGAAGACGTGCACCAGCACGTCCGGCAGTGGCCCGCACCGGCCGGCCGGGGGCGGAGCGGTGCCCCGGTCGCTGAGCCGGTAGAGGCCAACCAGGTCGACGATCTGGACGTCCCAGCCGGTCTCCGTGCGGATGTTGCGGAGCACCGCCGCGGCCGGGCTCTCCTCCCGGCGCAGTCGACCGCCGGGCAGCGCCCAGCGTCGCTCGCCCCGGCCCTGCCGGCAGAGCAGCACCCGACCGGCGTCGTCGCTGACGACCGCCGCGACCGCCCAGGTGAGCGCGCTCATGGACAAAGAGCCTACGACCGCGCAAACCAGAAGTCAGCCGGCCGGCGAAGCCGACCGTACCGGGGTGCCGCGGAGCCGGTCCGCCCCGGTAGCGTGTGCACCCGTGACCCACGCCCCGATGACCCCACTGGCGGCCCTGCCCAGCCCCAGCACCGCCGTCTGGCAGCTCGGACCGGTTCCGATCCGGGCGTACGCCCTCTGCATCATCATCGGCATCGTGGTGGCCTGCCTGGTCACCGAACGCCGGCTGCGGCAGCGCGGCGTGGCCCCGGGCGCGGTGCTCGACATCGCCGTCTGGGCGGTGCCGACGGGCATCATCGGCGCCCGGATCTACCACGTGATCACCTCGCCGGAGAAGTACTTCGGCGCCGACGGGCAGCCGCTCAAGGCGTTCGCGATCTGGGAGGGCGGCCTCGGCATCTGGGGCGCCGTCGCCGGGGGCGCGCTCGGCGCCTGGATCGCCGCCCGGCAGCTCGGCATCCCGTTCGCCGTGGTCGCGACGCGCTGGCGCCGGGCCTGCCGCTGGCCCAGGCCGTGGGCCGGTTCGGCAACTGGTTCAACAACGAGCTGTACGGCGGCCGCACGTCCCTGCCGTGGGGGCTCGAGGTGCACGTGATGGACCCGGACAACCCCGGGCACGCGCTGCGTGACGACGCCGGCAACCCGATCCTCCAGCCGGGGCTCTACCATCCGACCTTCCTCTACGAGGCGCTGTGGAACATCGGCGTCGCCGTGCTGGTCCTCGTCCTCGACCGGAAGCTGCGGCTCGGGAAGGGCCGGGCGTTCGCGCTCTACGTGATGGGCTACACCGCGGGCCGATTCTGGATCGAGCTGATGCGTACCGACGAGGCGAACCACATCCTCGGCCTGCGGCTCAACGTCTGGACCGCGGCGCTGGTCTTCCTCGGCGCGCTGATCTACTTCGTCCGGGTCCGCGGCCCGCGGGAGTACCTCATCCCGGTCGGCACGCCGGCGACGCCGGTCCCGCCCGCGGGCGGTGACGTGTCGCAGGTGGACCTCTCCGCCCGGGAGGCCGGGCCGCGGGCGGTCGCGCCGGAGGGCTACCGGGTGGTCGGCGAGGAGCAGTTCCGCGCGTACCAGGAGACCGGCGCCGTGCCGGACGAGCCCGCGGAGAGCGCGCCCGAGGACGGGACCGAGGCCGACGACTCGGCGGCCGCGGAGACCGACGCCCGCGCCGAACCGGACGCTCCCGCCGAGTCGGAGAACCCGGCGGAGTCGGACGACCGGGCCGGGGCCCGCCCCGCCGACCGGGACAGCTGAGCGGAACCGAGATATGCGTACCGCGGTGGTGGTCGGCGCCGGGCTCGGCGGGCTGGCGGTGGCCGGCGCGCTGGCGCGGTCCGGGTGGCGGGTCACCCTCCTCGAACGGGCCGACCGGGTCCGCCCGGAACCGACCGCGCTGGTGCTCTGGCCCAACGGGGTACGCGCGCTGCGCGCCCTGGGTCTCGGCGCCGGCCTGGACGCGATCGCCACGCCGCTGGCCGACGGCGGCGTCCGCCGCCCGGACGGGCACTGGCTGGTGCAGCCCCGTCCGACGCCGGCCGAGCGGATGCCGGTGGTGGTGCACCGGGAGGACCTGCACGACGCGTTGATCGCCGGCCTCGGTGACCGGGTGGAGCTGCGGACCGGGGTGGCCGTGCGGACGGTCCGCGCGGTCCCCGGTGAGCGGCCGGCGGTCGGCGACGGCCGGCACACCGTCGAGGCGGACCTGGTGGTCGCCGCCGACGGCACCGACAGCGAGATCCGCCGCCAGCTCGCCCCGGAGTCGGGGGTGGTCAGCTCCGGCTGCGCCGCCTGGCGGGCGGTGATCCCCTGGTACCGGGCGCCGAGCCTGCCGGCCGACCAGCCGGTGGGCGGGGAGACGCTGGGCGCCGGTTACCGCTTCGTGGCCGCCTCGCTCGGTGAGCGGGGCACGGCCGGGGGGTCCAGCCGGGGCGGCATCTACTGGGTGGCCACGGCCGCCGGAGCGCCCCGCCCGGAGTCGCCGGAGACCCAGCTCGCCCTGCTCAAGCGCTGGTACGCCGGCTGGCCCGCGCCGATCACCGAGCTGCTTGACGCGACCGACCCCGTCGACCTGGTGCAGCAGGAGATCCGCGAGCTGCGTCCGCTGCCCCGGGCATACGGCTTCCCGGCCGGCCCGGGCGGCGTGGTGCTGCTCGGCGACGCCGCGCACGCCATGCCGCCGCACCTCGGGCAGGGCGCCTGCCTCGCCTTCGAGGACGCCGCCACGCTCGCCTCGCTGCTGCGCGAGTCCCGGCTGCCGGACGCCGTGGCGTCGTACGACCGGTTGCGCCGGCCCCGCGCGGCGACCATGGTCCGGCAGACCCGCCGGATGTCCGCGGTGCTGCAGACCCGGGGCCGGCTGGCCCTGCGCGCCCGCGACGCCGCCCTAGGCACGATCAGCCCCCCGGCGGCTGGCCAGCGCCGTACCGACCGCGGCGAGGGTGGGCAGGTGGTCGGGGAGCGGGCTGCCGGCGAAGGCGAGGAGCGCGATCGGCGCGCCGGCCAGCACCGCGCAGAGCACGACGAGGGAGCCGAGCCCGGTGAGGACCTGGCCGATCCGCCGTACGGCGGAACGTTGCGGTGCGGCCATGGCTGCCTTCCTTCCTACGGCGCCCCGGTGAGCGCCCGCGCGGTGGCCTCACCGGTGACGGTGACGGTGTTGTCGAAGCCGAAGAGGCCGAGCAGGTCCCGGCGGTAGGTGATGCGGACGCGTACCTGGATCTGCTTCTCGCCGTCGACCACCGGGAAGCTGACCTGGTGGTCGCGCACGCCGCGCGCGGCGGCGAGGTAGTCCGCGACGGCGGTCCGGGCGCTCGGCTCGTCGATCTCCTTCGGGCCGCCCTCGATCGCCCGCGCCCGGTCGATCATCTGGCCGCCGCTGCGGGCCGCCTCCGCGGCGAGGTCGTCCGCGCGCTGCAACGAGCGCAACTGCCCGGCCCCGTCGTAGGCGAGCCCGATGACGACGAGCACGCCGGTCATCGCGGCGGCGAGGAAGAGGCTGACCCGGCCGCTCTCCCGGACCGTCCACCCGGTCATCGGCGGCTCCGGTAGGTGTCCAGCGGCGAGGTGAAGGTGGCGGCGACGGCCTTGCCGCCCGGCACCCCGGGCAGCCCGGGGGCGCGCAGGTCGGCGAAGGAGACGGTGCAGCTCACCGTGACCGTCACGGTCGCCGGCACGCCCGGTGCGCTGCGGTACGCCCGCTCGAAGGTGGTCCGCGTCCGCCCCACCGAGCCGCTGAACGACAGCGCCGGCTCGCCCGAACAGTTCAGGCCGCGCCAGTCGAGCTGTCGCCGGGCCGCCTCTACGGCGGCTGCCGGCCGGTGCGGGCGTCCCGGGCGATCGAGGCGGCCCGGGCGGCGTCGTGCGCGGCCGACTCCACCGCCTCGTCGGCGACGGCGGTCCGTCCCGCCACCCCGGCCAGCACCATCAGCGCGATGAACGCGGGGGCGAGCACCGCCACCTCGATCGAGACGGAACCCCGCTCGGGGCGGCCGACCATCCGCCTCACCCCGTCGTCCAGCGTTCGACGGTGCCGTGCGCGGTCTGCCGGACCGGGAAGCTGACCCCCGGGATGACCGACAGTGAACGGCCGCTGACCGTGCAGCTGACCTCGGCGGCGCCGGCCGTGCACGTCGGCCCGCCGGCCTCCCAGCCGACCAGCCAGTCGCCGGCCGCCCGCAGGAACCGGGCGGCCCGGGCCTCCCCGGCGCCGGGCGGCGCCTGGACGACCCGTTGCGCGTTCACCCCGCTCTGCGCGGCGTTCAGCGCGGTGGAACGGGCGACGAACCAGACGGCGAGTTGGATCGAGGCGAACAGCAGCACCAGGATCACCGGCATCAGCACCGCCAGCTCCACCGGGTTGGCGCCCCGGTCCGCGCCGCCCTCGGCGAGCCGCCGCCGGAGCGCCGCGCTGCGTAAGCGGTCGCTGGGCCGCAAGCGCGGCCTGGCCCTGCGCGAGCACGCCCTGGGCCTGGCCGCCCTGGACGCGCTCGCCGAGGACAC
>NZ_JAEVHJ010000428.1:0-4556 GCF_016802855.1 Micromonospora sp. ATA51
CAGGCAGGTCTGGTGCCCGGCTGCGGCGATCGTTGGGCGAACGTGTCGCACGGGGACGAAGCGCAGCGCTGGGATTCCAGCTCCGGCATCCATGGGCGCTGTCGCTCACCGACCCGCTCACCGGGCTGTGGAACTACCGCTACCTGCGCGAGTCGATCCGCCGGGAGGTGGAGCGGGCCAACCGGTTCGGCCGGATGCTCAGCGTCCTGGCGCTGGACCTGGACCGGTTCAAGGACGTCAACGACACCTGGGGCCACGCCGCCGGGGACGCCGTCCTGGTGGAGTTCGCCCGCCGGGTACGCGGGGAGATCCGCGAGGTGGACCTGGCCTTCCGGCACGGCGGCGAGGAGTTCGTGGTGCTGCTGCCGGAGACCGACGCCCGGGGCGCGGCCATCGTCGCGGAGCGGCTCGGCGCGGTGGTCCGGGGCAGCCCGGTCCCGGTGGACGGGCACTCGGGCGAGCCGGTGCTGGTGCCGGTGACCGTCTCCATCGGCATCGCCGTCTACCCCGACCACGCCGCCACCGGCCAGCAGGTGCTGGACGCGGCGGACGACGCGCTGTACGCGGCCAAGGCCGCCGGCCGGGACGGCTACCGGCTGGCCCAGCCGCCGGACCCGACGCCCACCCAGGAGATCCCGGTGGTGGCCGGGGCGGTCAGCCCGCCAGACGGACTGCCCCGGGCCGGTGCCGTGGACGCCGCGGCCGGGCCCCCGGGCGGCGCGTCTTCCGGTCCTCACCCGCCGCGGCAGAGCCGTGGCCGATAGTCTCGCGACATGTCGGAGCACTCAGCGAATCCCTCAACGACCGCCGCGACCGGTCGTCCGCACGCGGTCAAGGCCGTCATTCCGGCCGCCGGCCTGGCCACCCGGTTCCTGCCGGCCACCAAGGCGGTGCCGAAGGAGCTGCTGCCGGTGGTCGACCGGCCGGTGCTGCAGTACATCGTCGAGGAGGCCACCCAGGCCGGCATCGGCGACGTCCTGCTGATCACCGGCCGGGGCAAGACGTCGATGGTGGACCATTTCGACAGCCGCCCGGACCTGGAGGCCAAGCTCGAGGAGAAGGGCGACGCCAAGACGCTCGCCGCCGTACGCCGCCCCAGCGAGCTGGCCGAGATCTACACCTGCCGCCAACCCGAGCAGCTCGGCCTCGGCCACGCCGTCGGGTACGCCGAGTCGCACGTCGGCGACCAGCCCTTCGCGGTGCTGCTCGGCGACGAGTTCGTCAAGCTCGACCAGCCGCTGCTGCCGGCCATGCTGGAGCTGCAGGCCCGCACCGGCGGCGTCGTGCTGGCGTTCTTCGAGGTCGACCCGGCCGACACCAAGCGGTACGGGATCGCCTCGGTCGAGCCGGCGGAGGCCGAGCTGACCGACATCGGCGAGGTCGTCAAGGTGACCGGCATGGTGGAGAAGCCGAAGCCGGAGGACGCGCCGAGCAACCTGGCCGTCCTCGGCCGGTACGTGCTGCCGGGGAAGATCTTCGACGCGATCCGTCGGACCGAGCCGGGCAGCGGCGGCGAGATCCAGCTGACCGACGCGATGGAGCTGCTGCGTACCGAGGGGGTGCCGGTGCACGCCATCGTCTACCGGGGTACCCGCTACGACACCGGCATGCCGCTCGGCTACCTGCAGACCGTGGTCCAGATCGCCGTCGAGCGGGAGGACCTGGGCCCCGAGTTCCGCAAGTGGCTGGCCGAGTTCGTCAACAAGGGCGACGAGACCGTCACCTCGGCGATCCTGAGCGGGGTGCGCAACGCGTCGGGCGGTCCCAATACATGACCGCGACGGCCGACGCCGAGGCGGCCGCGAACGGGTTGACGCCGCTCGCCGACTACCTGGGCAGCGTGCTGCGCAGGTTACGCGCGCTGCCTCCGCTCGACCTCGACCTCACCCAGGCGTACGGCAATGTCCTCGCCGAGGACGTCGTCGCGCCGCACTCGTTCCCCGCCTTCGATCAGGCGGCGGTGGACGGGTACGCCGCGCGCTGGGAGGACATCTCCGGAGGGAGCCGGGGGCCGGGATATGTCCCGGCCCCCTCCGGTACGCCCGGTGGGCGCAGCATCCGGCTGAACGTGGTCGGCGACCTCGGCGCGGCGAGCTGGCGGCCGGTCCGGCTCACCCCGGGCTCGTGCTTCTCCGTCGCCGCCGGGGCGCCGCTGCCCATCGCCGCGGACGTGGTGGTCCCGGTGGAGTGGACCGACCAGGGCATGGCCGCGGTGGAGATCTTCCGCGCCCCCAAACGGGGGTACGGCGTCCGCCGCGCCGGTGAGGAACTGCCCGCCGGCACACTGCTCGCCCGCGCCGGCACGTACGTCTCGCCGGCGCTGGTCGCCGTCTTCGCCGCCACCGGCATCGGGCACGTGGTGGTCCGGCCGAGCCCCCGGGTGGTCATCGTGGCCACCGGCGACGAGCTGGTCGACGTGGGCCGGGGCAGCCAGCCCGGCCAGGTGGTGGACGCCAACTCGCACGCGCTGACCGCCGCCGCCGCCGAGGCGGGCGCGCTGGCGTACCGGGTGGGGATCTGCGACGACGACCCGGAGGGGCTGCGCGGCCTGCTGGAGGACCAGACGCTGCGGGCCGACCTGATCATCACCACCGGCGGCACCGGCACCGGCCCGGGCGACATGGTCCGCCGGATCCTGTCCCGCCGGGAGGGCGGTCGGGCCGGACCGGTGACCTTCACCGACGTCGCCCTCTATCCCGGAACGGCCCTCGGATTCGGTACGGTCGGCGCCGAGGAGGTGCCGGTGGTGTGTCTTCCCGGGGAGCCCGGCGCGGCGCTGATCGGCTTCGAGGTGTTGGCCCGGCCGGCGATCCAGCTGCTGGCCGGCGCGG
This sequence comes from Micromonospora sp. ATA51, assembly GCF_016802855.1. Classification (NCBI taxonomy): domain Bacteria; kingdom Bacillati; phylum Actinomycetota; class Actinomycetes; order Micromonosporales; family Micromonosporaceae; genus Micromonospora; species Micromonospora sp. ATA51. The sequence goes on from NZ_JAEVHJ010000428.1 coordinate 2,832, forward strand.
AGCCGGTGTTCCGGCCCAGCGTCCGGGCGCACCTGCTGGAGACCCTCTCCTCCCCGGTGGGGCTGCGCGAGTTCCGCCCGGCGCATGTGGCCGAGCGGCGCGGCGGCGGGTACACGGTGCAGCCGCTCAGCGGGGGACCGTTCACCCTTTCCGGCCTCGCCGAGGCGAACGGGCTGCTGGTGCTCGGTGAGCGGGTCACCACCGCCGCCGCCGGCTCGACTGTGGACGTGCTCCTGTTGGACCGGCGTCGGTGAGCGCGAGGAGTGAGCTCGCGAGCCCCGCAGCCGTGCGCGGAAGGCAGGCTCGGTGAGCTGGTTCCAGCGGCCGCCCGGCTGGCCGGCGGTGCTGGTGGACGGTCCGGTGGTGCTGCGGCCGTACCGGCGCTCCGACGCGGCCGCCTGGTCGGAGGTGCGCCGCGCCAACCGGGCCTGGCTGTCCCCTTGGGAGTCGCACCTGCCCGGGAGCTGGGACGAGTCGAACTCGCCCGCCGCGTTCCGTTACGTCCACGCCGACCAGCGCCGCTCGGCTCGTACCGGTGACGGCATGCCGTTCGCCGTCTGCCTGCGCGAGCAGGGGAAGGAGCGGTTGGTCGGCCACCTCAACATCGGCAGCATCGTCCGGCGGGCGTTCTGCTCCGGGTACGTCGGCTACTGGGTGGACTCCCGAGTGGCCGGTCGCGGGGTGATCCCCACCGCGGTGGCGCTCGCCGTGGACCACGCGTTCGGCCCGGGCGGACTGCACCGGGTCGAGGTGAACATCCGGCCGGAGAACCGGCGTCCCGGCGGGTGGTGGAGAAACTCGGCTTCCGCGAGGAGGCCTACCACGTGCGCTACATGCACATCGACGGCGCCTGGCGGGACCACATCGGATACGCGATGACCAACGAGGAAGTTGCCGCCGAGGGCGGGCTGCTGGCCCGCTGGCACCGCGTACGTGACAGCGCGGGGTGAAGGGTCCCACCCCCGACGCCCGGCGCGGCGCACGGTCAACCCGGTCGGCGGCCCGTAACCTCAAGTAACTGCAAGCTTTGGCAAGCGCTGCCCGCCCGCAAGATCTGCGCCGTGGACAACCATCCGGGGAAGATTCTGCGGCCGAGCGGCGGTTGCTCCGAACTCGGTGACGGGAGGGGTGAGGGTGCCGACCTCGGTGCTCCTCGCCGTCCTCGCCGCCGCCGGCCTGCTCGCCCTCGCGCCGGCGCTGGTCCGCCGGTACGACGCCACCGAGCGGCTGGTGGCGGAGCGGGCGCAGTCGACGGCGCGGGTGCTCCAGCGCCGCCGGCGGCGCCGCACTGTGCCGGGACGGCGCCCGGTCAGCCCGCCCCGCTCCCTGATTGTCACGCTCAGTGAAGATCCGAACACCGGGAGTCTGGCCGCCCCGGTGTCCGCGCCGCCCGGCCCGCGTCGCCCGAACCGGCTGCGCGCGGTGCCGCCCGCCCCGAACCGGTCCCGCCGACGGCACCCGCCGAAGCGGCGCCACCACACCCCGGCGATCTACCGTCGCCGCCGGGTGCTCGCCGCGCTGCTGCTGCTCAACTTCGTCGAGTTGATCGGCGTGGTCGTGGTCAGCCCCGGGTTCTGGATCAGCGTCTCGGTCACCGGGATGCTGCTGGTGGCGTACGTCGTACACCTGCGGCAGCGCGCCCTCGCCGAGCGCCGGCGGCGGCGCGCGGAGGCCCGGGAGGCGGCCTGGCTGGCCGCCCGGCAGGCCGAGGTGCGCCGCGAGCAG
>NZ_JAEVHJ010000429.1:0-4555 GCF_016802855.1 Micromonospora sp. ATA51
TCGCCGTGGACGGCGGTGGCGGTCGCCGCGCCCGACGCGACCTGGGCCGCGATGCTCGCGGTGGCCGCGCTGGTCCGCGGTCCCGACGGCCCGGAGTGGCTGGCCGGGCAGGGCGTCCCGGCCTGGCCGGGCGCGGCTACGCCCGCACCGGCGCGCCGACCGTCCCGGTGACCGTCGCCTGGGCCACCCGGGACCGGATCCTGCCGTACCGGCAGGCCGCGGTGGCCCGCTCCCGGCTGCCGGAGGCCCGCCACCTCGACCTCACCGGCTGCGGCCACGTGCCGATGCACGACGACCCGGAGCTGGTCGCCTCGGTCATCCTCGGCACCACCGGCGCGGCCCGGCCTGACCGCCGCGCCTCACTCGGTCGCGCCGAGCGGGTCGGTGCGGACGAACCGCATGGTCCAGGTGCCGTACCCGTCCCGGTGGTCCCGCTCGTAGAGGTGGTCCGGTCCGCCGCCGGCCGGCGGCGCGGCATGGCCGGGATGGCGCATGATCCACCACTGCGGCGGCGCGCCGTCGGGGTCGGCCGGCAACTCCCGGACCAGGTCGTGGGCGGCCGCCGACGAACCGTACGCGCACCTCAGCCACCCGCACACCCTCCATCCTCGGGCCGGCACCCGTGGTCACCGTGCCCCTGGAGGGGAAGCTACCCCGCCGCGGCCGGCCCCGGCCGGTAAACCCGGGGCGGTTTGCCCAGCTCGGGCCCCGGGTACCGCGTCCCGAAGCGCCGGATCGGGCCGGGGCGGGACGAGGACGAGGAGTGGTCGATGAGGACGCTGGGCGGGCGGTACGAGCTCGAACAGCGGGTCGGCGTCGGCGGGATGTCGGAGGTCTGGCGGGCCCACGACCTCGTGCTGGACCGGACGGTCGCGGTGAAGCTGATCTCGCCCAGCCTGGACGACGAGGCGACATCGGTGGAGCGGATCCGGTCCGAGGCCCGCTCGGCAGCCCGGCTGGTGCACCCGAACGTGGCCAGCGTGCACGATTTCGGCACCTCGACGGCCATGCCCGGCCGCGAGGCGCCCTACATCGTGATGGAGCTGGCCGAGGGCGAGACGCTGGCCGCCCACCTGCGGGCGGGCCCGCTGGACTGGCGGATCGCCGTCCGGGTCTGCGCCGAGGTGAGCGCCGCCCTGGCCGCCGCGCACGCGCACGGCATCGTGCACCGCGACGTGAAGCCGGCCAACGTGATCCTCACGCCGTCGGGCGTGAAGGTCCTCGACTTCGGCATCGCCACCTCGGCCGGCGCGACGGACCACACCCCGGACGGCATCGTGGTGGGCACCCCGGCCTACCTGGCCCCGGAGCAGCTGGACCGGCAGCCGGCCACCCCCGCCGCGGACATGTACGCCCTCGGCGTGCTGCTCTACTACTGCCTGACCGGCCGCCTGCCGTACGCCGCCAGCAGCACCACCCAACTGCTGGGCGCGCGGAAGCGGCAGCGCCGGAGCCGCTGCCGGAGATCGACGGCCTGCCGGCAGAGGTCGCCGACCTGTGCCGGCGCTGCCTGGCCGACGACCCGGCGCAGCGCCCCAGCAGCCTGATGGCCGCGCTGCTGCTCGCCGAGGTGGTGGACGCCCGGGTCTACGTGCCGATGGTGACGGCGGCGCCCCGGCAGCGGACCGCGCCGGTCTCCGCGTGGACCGACCGGGCGGCCGCCGAGGCCACCGAGGCGATGGCCGTCGACCGGCAGCCCAGGGAGTGGGCCAGCTGAGCCTCCCCGGGCCCCGGCCCGGTTTCACCCGGCGGGGGCCGGGTAGCCGGGCGGGTGAGTGACGGGAGGAACGCGATGCCGGATCCGAGTTCCTGGCTGCACGAGGCCACCGCGACCGCCGCGGGCGGACATGTACGTACGGACGACGGTGGCCTCTCCACCGCCCTCGCGTCGCCGCTGGCGCCGCACTGCACCGGGCTGAAGCCCGAGCAGTTGCTCGCCGCCGCGTTCGCGTCCTGCCTGCATCACGCGGCGGTGGAGGCCGCCGCCGACATCACCGACGAAGCGCACACGGTCCAGGTGACCGCGGAGGCCAGACTGGGGCGTGACGACGACGGCCGCTACCGGGCCGACGTGCACGCCGAGATCTCCTCGGCCGGGCTGACCCGGGAACAGCTGGCCGACCTGGTCGCGTACGCCGACCGGCTCTGGCCCTTCTCCAGCGGCGACAACAGCCGGCACCGGCTCACGGTCACCCCGGCGGAGAACGGCCGGCACTGAGCCGCCGGGCTCACCAGCGGAAGCCGGCGGTCACGGCCCGGTGGTCGCTGTCCGGGGTGCGCAGCACGCCGGCCGCCGTCGGGGTGAGCCCGCGGTAGAGCACGTGGTCGGGGCGGGTCACCGGCAGCTGGGCCGGCCAGGTGAAGCCGAAGCCCTGCCCGGCGTCCGCCTGCGCGTCGTGCAGCAGCCGGGTGAGCGGCACGAAGACCCGGTCGGTGGCGGCGGTGTTCAGGTCGCCGAGCACGACCAGCCGGGGGGCGTGGTCGTCGCGGACGGTCGCGGCCAGGGCGGTGAGGGTCTCGTCCCGGGTGGCGGTGTGCCCCGCCCGGGCGGAGCCCAGGTGGACGACGTAGACCACCAGGTCGCCGCCCGGGGCGGCGACCACGGCGCGCAGCGCCCGGGTCCAGCCCAGTCCGGTGTCCACGCCGGCGGAGTCCCGGATCGGCCACCGGCTCCACAGGGCGACGGTCGACACCGTGGCCTGGTGCGGGTACCGCCGGCGCAGCGCGGCGTCGACCGGGTCCTCCTCGTCGACCTCCTGGAGCGCGATCAGGTCGGCGCCGGAGCCGGCGAGCGGGGCCACGGTGGCGGCGGGGTCGGGATTGCCGGACCGGAGGTTCTGGCTGGCGACGCGGATCGCGGCCGGGCCGGCCCCGGCCGCCGGTGGGAGCCACGCGCCGCCGTAGAGCGCCGCCCAGACCACCGCCGGGAGCAGCACCGCCGCGAGCGCCCGCCGGGACCGGCGCAGCGCGGCAGCGAGCGCGAGTGGTGGTACGCCGAGGCCGAGCAGCGGGGTGGCGCTGTCGACCAGGCTGCCGAAACCGTGCACGTTGGGGATCGCGCGGTGGCCGCCGAGCAGTGCGGCGAGCAGGCCGGCGAGCAGGCAGACGAGCAACCCCCGCCGGTCCCCGCGGCCGTGTGATGCATCGGTCGTCCGCTCGTCGATCATGCCCTCCGTCACCGTCCGCATCGTATCGAGCCGGGAATGGCCCCGGCGGGCCGACGGCGGCAGCCGGGTCGACCGGGGTACGGCCTGACGGACCGGCACCTCCGGGGGACCGATCGCCGGCAGGTCGGCGGGGTGACCCATGGGCCGAACGGAGGAGGGCCGCGCGTCGCGCACCGAAGATGATCTTACGCCCGCTTCGCCCTGGCGGATCGTTAATAGCCGACAGATCCGAAACGAGTGATGAGCCTGCTTCGTGATTTCGCGAGGGTAATGCCCCCGCGGATCATGGCAAATTGTGACGCATGCCATCAACCGGCCCGATGGCAAGCGACGGGATGCTCTCTAGCCTCGGCGAGTGCATCCCGACGACTCCCCCGAGCAGAAGCAGACCGAGACGCCGCCCACCGGCCGTACCACCGATGTCGCGTCAGCCGAAAGGACGATCGGGCGACACCGGGCCCCGGAACCGCCGCGCCGCGGACCTCTCGCCTCGACCTCGGCCCGGATTGCCGTCGCCACCGGCGTGACCTGCTGTCTCGGCCTGGTCGCCGTCGTCGGCGCCCGGGACACCGGGCAGCGCCACGAGCCCGTACGCGAGGTGATGGCGGACCGGGCGGCGGCCGCCGCCGAGGCCGAGCAGCGCGCCTCCCGGGATTTCGAGCGGACCGCGCCGCCGGTCGCCGTGCCGGTCACCCCGGTGCCGGCCGCTACCCCGAGCCCCAAGCCGACGAAGAAGGCCCCCCGGAAGCCGGTGCGGCCGAAGCGCCCACGGCCGGTCGCCGGCCTGGACCAGCGCCAGATGGACAACGCCAAGGTGATCGTCGACGTCGGGCGGGACATGAAGCTGCCGCGCCGCGGGCTCATCGTGGCCATCGCCACCGCGATGCAGGAGAGCAACCTCTACAACCTGGCCAGCGACGTGCTGCCCGAGTCGTACGACTATCCGCACCAGGGCAGCGGCGCCGACCACGACTCGGTCGGGCTGTTCCAGCAGCGGCCCAGCAGCGGCTGGGGCAGCGTCGCCGAGCTGATGCGCCCGGCGTACGCGGCCCGGGCGTTCTACGCGGCGCTGCTCGAGGTGCCCGGCTGGGCGGACCTCAGCATCACCGAGGCCGCCCAGTCCGTGCAGGTCTCCGCCTTCCCCGACGCGTACGCCAAGCACGAGGAGCGGGCCACCACCGTGGTCGACGCGCTGATCTGAGCCGCGGTCAGGCCGCACTCCGCTCGGACGGCGGCTCGGCCGGGGCGTCCGTGACGCCGGTGGCCACCCGGGTCGCCGGCACCCCGTTGCCGGGCACGGCCGCGGCGGCGGTCGGGGTGTCGGCCGGCACCGGATCCACGGCCAGGCGGCGAGGAGGTCGTCGACCCGGGCCTCCCGCCGCCGGCGG
>NZ_JAEVHJ010000430.1:0-4539 GCF_016802855.1 Micromonospora sp. ATA51
CGCGGGCCGCGCCACGCGGAGGAGGCGCGCCACGAACCGCTCCGACGGCAGTGCTCAGTCGCGGCGCAGCCAGAGCACGCCGAGCGGGGGCACCCGCAGGCGCACGGCCGCCGGGCCAACCGGCGCAGCTACCACGACGGCGCCAGGGTCAACGGGTACGTCGACGACCCGTACCACCGGATCCGCCGCGCGGTCGCGGCCCGGATGGTGGCCGAGGGCGTGACCGGGCGGCTGCCGGTGCTGGAGCTGGGTTGCGGCCCGCGCGGCATGCTCGACCCGGCGGACCTGCCGGTGCCGCTGGTCCTGGCGGACCTGGCGGAGACGGCGTTGCGCGACGCCCGGCGGGCCGCCGGGCCGGGTGCGCTGCCGGCCTGCCTGGACGCCACCCGCGGCCTGCCGTTCCGGGCGGGCAGTTTCGGCGGGCTGGTCACCGGTGAGCTGATCGAGCACGTGTACGACCCGGTGGCGCTGCTGCGCGAGTGCCACCGGGTGCTGGCGCCGGGCGGGCTGCTGGTGCTCACCACCCCCAACCTGGCCACCGTGCAGGACCGGGTGTCCTTTCTGCTCGGCCGCGCTCCGCGCCAGGTCGACCCGCTGCACCCTTACCTCTGGCTGCACATCCGGCCGTTCACCGCGTCGCTGCTGCGCCGGGTGCTCCGGCGGGCCGGGTTCGTGCCGCTGGCGATCCGCTCCAATCAGGTCGGCTGGCGGCTGCCCAGCGGCCGGTGGGTCACCTCCCGGCTGCTCGCCCGCGTGGCGCCGGGCCTCGGCGGTTCGCTGATCTGCGCGGCCCGCCGGGCCGCCGGGCCGCCGTCACCGACCGTCTCGGGGCAGCCGAACAGCGTGTGATCGTGATATTGACAAAGGGCTATCATGGGGAAATCGTCATCGACCGGGGGATGTCATGGCCCGCCTCTTGACCTGGGTCGTCAACAATCTCGACGCCTTCATCGGGCTGCTCCTGGCCTTGACCGTCGCCGTCCTCGGGCTGACCAGCACCGTCAGCCAGGAGGTGGTCAACAGCGCCATCCTGCTGATCCTCGCCCTGCTCGCCCAGGCGATGCTGCGGGACCGGCTGCGCCGGGAGACCGCCGAGCACCAGGTGCGGCACGTGCTCAACGACACCCGGGACCGGCTCACCGAGCTGGTGCCGCAGATGCGGGAGATCACCGGCCCGGAGGGCGCGCTGAACCGGGCCCGGGAGGCCATCGACAGCGTCTCGATGGTCCGGGTCCTCAACGGCACCGAGGTCGGGCAGGCGCTCGCCGAGGCCCGCCGGCACACCGACCGCTGGGACTTCAAGGGCGGCACCGGCACCTACACCCGGGCGGTCACCCTGCCGGAGTGCCTCGACCACGCCCGCCGGCGCAACGCCACCCTGCACTTCTCCATCGAGATCATCGACCCGACCGACGAGGGCGTCTGCGAGCGGTACGCGCGGTTCCGGCGCAGCCTGGCGCCGAACGCGCCGGGGGAGCGGTGGACCGTCGACCGCACCCGCAAGGAATCCTTCGCGACCGTGCTGGCCGCCTGCTGGCACCTGCAGCGGTCCGGGCTGCTCACCATCGACGTGCGGCTCTCCCCACGGATGAGCACCTTCCGCTACGACCTCTCGTCGAGCTGCGTCATCATCACCCAGGAGAATCCGCAGACCCCGGCGCTGCGCATCGACCGCAAGGAGCTGTACTACAACCGGTACAACATCGAGCTGCAGTACAGCCGGGAGCAGAGCCGGCGGGTGCCGATCGAGGCCGCCGGGCAGGTCAAGCTCGACGACGAGCCGTCCGTGGAACAGGTCCGCCGGCTGTTCACCGCGCTCGGCCTGCCGCTGCCGCGCTCCTTCGGTGACCGCGAGGTCGCCGACATCGTGGGCAAGGCCATCCAGGCGAGGGACCCGTACGCATGATGACCTACGCCGAGCTGGAACGGGAGATCGACCGGGGCACCCGGCCGGAGCTGCTGCGCCGCTGGGTGCTCGACGTGCTCGACGACGTCGCGGACGGCCGCCGGCCGCTCCGCGCGGTCCGCCACCCGCTCGGCTTCACCTGCCTGCCGGTGGACCGCACCGGCCCCGACGGGATCTGCGTGCACGCCTGGCCGGCCGGCCCGCCGCCGGTCGAGCCGACCACCTCCGCCATGCACTCGCACAGCTGGGATCTGCTCAGCCACGTGCTGCACGGCCGGGTGCGCAACGAGCTGATCGAGGTGACCGACGCGCCCGCCGAACCGGTCTGGCGGGTGTACGAGGTGCGCAGCCGCGCGGACGTCGACGAGATGGCCGCGACCGATCGCCTCGTCACCGCGGTGACCGCCACGGTGGAGACGCACGAGGCCGGCGACTCGTACGCGCTGCGCGCCGGCGGGTTCCACACCTCCGAGGTGGACCCCGGGCAGCCGGCCGTGACGGTGGCGCTGGGGCGTACCACGCCCGGCGGCTGCGACCTGAGCCTCGGCGCGGTGGACGGGCGCAGCCACCGGGTGCGCCGGGACCGATGCGAAGCGGCGGAGACCGCACGGATGGCGCGGGAGATCGCGCGACTGGTGGCACGGGGCTGACACGGCTGGAGGAGCCATGGACGTGAAGCCGCTCGGAACCGGGCCGGACCTGCGCGAGGCGCACCGGTTCGCGGTCGACGCCGCACGCGCCGCCGGAAAGGTGCTGCGCGCCGGCATGAGAGGCGAGCTGCACGCCCGCGCCAAGAGCGCCTCCGGCGACCTGGTCACCGACCTGGACCTGGCCGCCGAGCGGTTGATCGTCGACCGGATCCGGGCCCGCTGGCCGGAACACGGCGTGATCGCCGAGGAGGGCGGCGAGTACGCCGCCGACGACGCCTGGGCGTGGCTGGTCGACCCCCTCGACGGCACCAACAACGTGGCGATCGGGCTGCCCGCGTACGTGGTCGGCATCGCGCTCTGCGAACGCGGCTCGCCGGTGCTCGGCGTGGTCCACGACCCGGTCGCCGGCCGCACCTGGTCGGCGGTGCGCGGGCAGGGCGCGTTCGTGCACGCGGCCGGGCCGTCCGGCCGGCCGCTGCGGGCGCCGCACCGGCCGGTGCCGTCCGCCCCGGTGCTGGCCTGGACCCAGGGTCACGAGGTACGCCGGGACGACAGCACCGCCCGGGCGTTGAAGGTGGTGCTGGACTCCACCGCCCGGCGGGTGCTGCAACTGTGGGCGCCGCTGCTGTCCTGGGTGATGCTGGCGCGGGGTGACATCGACGGCATCGTCGGCTACCGGCCGGAGGCCGTCGACCTGCCCGCCGGGATGCTGCTCGCCGCCGAGGCCGGGATGGTCGTCCGGGCCCTCGACGGCGGCTGCTTCGACGACCGGTATGGCTGCCCGGCCGAGCGGCGCAGCTTCGTCGCCGGGCCGCCGGAGAGCATCGACCGGCTCGTCAAGCTGGTCACCGCGGCCCAGTGGATCGAGCCGCAGGTCCGCCACCTCACCCCGATCAGCCTCACCACCGTCGGCTGGTGATGCCACGTACTTCCACCCCGAGCAGCCTACTCGAACACACGTTCGATCCGGCCGGCTGTCGCGTGTCTAGTCCTTCGTGCGGGACGGACGGGAAGCCATACCCCCGCTACGCGGAGCTTGGCTACGTCCGCTTTAAGGGCTGTTGGGAACGGAACGGCGCTCCTTTTCCGTGCGCTCAGGGTGCATGTCGCCCGGTGTCACTGGGGGGCGACCAGGGACGTTGGTGCACAACTGTCCCGGCTCAGCACCGCACACGGGGCAGGGGCGGTACGACTCGACGGGCCCCGGATCGAGGTCCCTCGCCTGGGCCGCTCGGACGATCTCGTCGGCCGCGTGGTGTAGCTCGAGGTCCCGATGTCTCACCGCAGCCATGTGGATTCGCTGGAGCGCGCTTCGCGCCAGCTCCCCTGGGTCAGTCATCCAACCGACCTTCCCGCTATGCTCGCCGCCACACGCACCCCTGTTTGCCTGCGAAAACGCACGATACGGGCCTGCGTGGAAGCCAAATAGGCCGATCATGTCAAGCGTCTGGTGGGACGCCACCGTCCCCACCAACCGGCAGGGACGGCAGAGAACCAGCAGGAAGCGGGGTCGCCGAGCCGCTCGGCCACCAGGGCTCGCAGGTCGTCGCGGACCGCGTCGGCGTCCCACACCGCCGGATACGGCAGACGTTGTATCGCGTCCGGACGGCATGTCCGGCCTGTGCGAGCTGCCAGCACGCCTTGACCTCAAGCTCGGCGAGCAGGCCGGGCACGAGCCCGGTCGGGGTGCGGCGCGGCTCGACCCGCCCGAACCTGCCCGCGAACGTGATGAGTGCCTGGTCCACGACCTGCTGCCATCCGGAGACGTCTACGCTGTGACCAGCGGCCACCGCAACATGCGACTGTTGTCCAATCAGCCAGCCCATGCGGTGGCTGCGCTGCGCTTATCGGCCCGACCAAGATCCCGAACGGGCGGCTGCCGTACTAGATGATCGATTCCAAGGGGTGTGGGGTAGCGAGTAAGCGCAAGGGCATCCATGATCGGCGTTGCCTAGGCAACGAGACCATGGAGGCCACGTGCAC
>NZ_JAEVHJ010000431.1:0-4528 GCF_016802855.1 Micromonospora sp. ATA51
CCGGGGGCTCCGGGGGGGACGGCGCGGTGGTCAGCGGCGGGTGTCGGCGGGTTCCTCGGGGCCCACGAAGACCTCGCTGCGGGCCTCGCCGTCGTCGCTGCCGCCGAAGACCCGGGCGTCGTCCGGGACGTCGGTGTCGGGGAGCCGGCGGACCGGTCGGCGCGGCTGGACCACCTGCCACGGCAGGGCGCCGGAGGCGTCGCCGACCTCGGCGCGCATCCGGGGCAGCGCGGTCGGCCGGTGGTCGCGCACCCAGGCCACCAGGTGCTCGCGGACCAGGCAGCGCAGGTCCCAGAGGCTTCCGGCGTCCGCGGCGCTGACCAGCGCCCGGACCTTGATCATGCCGCCGGTCGCGTCGGTGACCTGGAGTACGCAGACCCGGCCGTCCCACAGCTCGCTGGACTCGGCCAGCCGGCGCAGCTCCTCCCGCATCGCCTGCACCGGGATCGACCAGTCGACGTCGAACTCGGCGGTGCCGAGGACCGCCGCCTCGGTCCGGGTCCAGTTCTGGAACGGCGTGCTGGTGAAGTACGAGGTGGGCAGGATCAACCGGCGGTCGTCCCAGATCTGCACCACCACGTAGCTGAGGGTCAGCTCCTCGATCCGGCCCCACTCCCCCTCGACCACCACCACGTCGTCGAGGCGTACCGCGTCGCTGAAGGCGAGCTGGAGGCCGGCGAAGACGTTGCCGAGCAGGCTCTGCGCGGCGAGCGCGGCGACCACACCGACCACACCGGCGCTGGTCAGCACGCCGGCGCCGATGCCGCGTACGGCGGGGAAGGTCATCAGCATCACGCCGACGGCGAGGATGACGATCACGGCGATGGTGAGCCGGCGCAGCAGCACCACCTGGGTCCGCACCCGGCGGGCGTGCCGGTTGTTCGGCACGTCCACCCGGAACCGGGCCAGCGCGGTGTCCTCCATCACCACCAGCAGCGAGGCGACCAGCCAGGACGCGGCGGCGATCAGGCACAGCGCGAGCACGTGCAGCACGAGCTGGCGCCATGGGGTGCCGACCGCGTACCCGGTGCTGAACCGGACGGCTAGCTGCACGGCGAGCACGACGGCGGTCACCTGGAACGGGCGGTGCGAGTGCTCGGTGAGCTCGGTCATCAGCAGCGAACGCCGGCCGAGCCGGCGGGTCACCCGGTGCACCACCTCGACCAGCAACAAAGCGATCGCCGCCGCTCCGAGCGCGGCGACGATCGTTTCGAGGTAGCCCTGCACAGGCGTTTCTCCCTCCAGCCGGGCGGTGACGCATCGGGCAAAGGCCCAATGGTGCCCGGCGGTCGCGGAATCGACCAGGTCAGACCTTCCGGTACCGGGACTGGAGGAAGCAGTAGACGCCGAAGGCGGCGATGCCGAGCCCCATCAGCGTGAGGATCCCCTGACCCCACGGCTGGTCACGCAGGGTCCGCAGGGCGGCGTCCAGGCCGCGCGCCTTCTCCGGGTCGTAGTTGACGGCGGCGACCACGACCAGGAGTCCGGCGACGGCGAAGACGGCGCCGCGTGCCGCGTACCCGGCCATGCCGAGGCGACGGGCCAGGGTGTGGGTCTTCGGGCTCATCTCGCCGATCTTGAGGTTCCGCTCGAACTTCTTCTTCAGCCCGTAGGCGACCATCCCGATGCCGACGGCGGCGATGACCAGACCGGCGAGCCCGACCAGCCAGCGACCGCCGGTGGACGTCATCAGCTTCTCGGACAGGGCCTGCTGCTTGTCGGCGCTGCTGGAGCTGGCGTCCTGGAAGACCTTGACGGCGGTCCAGGCGAGCCAGAGGAAGACCACGGTGCGGACGACGGAGGCGATCCGCTCGAAGAGCCGGTCCTTGTCCCGCAGCGTGCGGTGCCCGAACGCCGCCTCCAGGGCCTGCCAGATCGCCATGGCGACCAGGCCGACCGCGATCGTGATCAGCAGGAACGTCCCGAGGGGTTGGGCACCCAGGGTGCGCAGCGCGCCGTTCTGGTTGCCCTCCTCACCCGACTTGCCGAACGCGATCTGCAGCGCGAGCCAGGCGAAGAGAAGATGCACGATCCCGTAGCCGATGAATCCGGCCCGGGTCAACAGTTCAAGCCACCTGCTGTTCGCGGCCTGGGCGGCGGTGGCTCCGGCGTTCCGGGTGAGTGACATGGCGCCTCAATCTCCGGATGGGAAAATTTCCAAACGTCGGCCAACGCCGCCCTGGCCAGCTCAGCTGTTGGGATTGCGCGCCACGCGGATCTTGACCTGCTGGTCGGTGACGCTGTCCAGGCTGACCGCGAAGCCGCCGGCCTCGGTGGCCTGCTGGCCGACGGTGAGCGAGAGCTGCTCCCCGGCGACCTCGACGGTGACCTGGTCACCCTGGGCGCCGATCAGCTTGGCCTCGACGCCGAAAATGGTGGCGCTCGCGTCCACGCCACGGTCGAAGGTGACCGTGCAGGCGTCCAGCCCGCAGTCGGTGGAGGCGCCCTCCGAGCTGCAGCCGGCCAGCAGCGCGACGCCGAGCGCCAGGCCGGCCAGCAGGCCGGCGGCGCGGCGGGTGGGGGTCTGCGAGGGGAAGGCACGTGGGTTCGTCACCGGCCAAGGGTACGAGATGCCGGCGACACCGCCACCGTCGGAGATCATTCCGCGGGCGCGTTAGGGTCCCGGCATGCCGTTCGACATCGCCCGCACGCGGGCCGCGTACCCCGCCCTGACCGAGGGCTTCGCCCACTTCGACGGTGCCGGCGGCACCCAGACCGCCCGGCCGGTGATCGAGGCGGTCACCGCCGCCATGGGCGCGGCGACCGGCAACCGCAGCAGCGCCTTCGTGCCCGGCCGGCGGTCGCTGGACCTGGTCGCGGCCGCCCGGTCCGCGGTGGCGGACCTGCTCGGCGCGCGGCCGGAGGGCGTGGTGCTCGGGCCGAGCGCCACGGCGCTGACGTACACCCTGGCCCGGACGCTCGGCGCGGCCTGGCGGCCGGGCGACGAGGTGGTGGTCTCCCGGCTGGACCACGACGCGAACGTGCGGCCCTGGGTGCAGGCGGCCGAGGCGGCCGGCGCCACCGTGCGCTGGGCGGAGTTCGACCCGGCGACCGGTGAGCTGCCCGCCGGCCAGTACGCCGACCTGGTCGGCGAGCGGACCCGGGTGGTCGCCGTGACCGGCGGCAGCAACGCGATCGGCACCGCGCCGGACGTCGCCGCGATCGCGAAGACCGCGCACGCGGTCGGCGCGCTGGTCTGCGTCGACGGGGTGCACGCGGTGCCGCACGGCCCGACCGATCTCGCCTCGCTGGGCGCGGACTTCCTGGTGACCAGCGCGTACAAGTGGTCCGGGCCGCACCTGGCCGCGATGGTCGCCGACCCGGCCCGATGGGCGCAGCTGCGCCCGACGAAGCTGCTCCCCTCCTCCGACGCGGTCCCGGACCGGTTCGAGTACGGCACCCCGAGCTTCCCGATGCTGGCCGGGGTGGCCGCCGCGGTGGACCACCTGGCCACGCTCGACCCGGACGCCACCGGCAGCCGGCGGGAACGCGTCCGCGCCGGCCTGGCCGCCGCCCAGGCTCACGAGGAGGCGGTCTTCGACCGGCTGCTGTCCGGGCTGACCGCACGGCCGGCGGTGACGATCTACGGCTCCCCGGCCCGGCGCTGCCCGACGGTGTCCTTCCGCGTCGCCGGGCTGGCGCCGGCCGACACGGCGGCGGCGCTGGGCGCGGCCGGCTGCTGCCTCTCCTCCGGCGACTACTACGCCTACGAGTACTTCCGCACGATGGGGCTGCGCGACGGCGGCGGGGCGGTCCGGGCCAGCGTGTACCACTACAACACGGTGGACGAGGTGGACCGGTTGCTCGCCGAACTGGACAGGATCGTCGCCGACGGGGAGAGAATGGCCCGGTGAGCTTCCTGGTCGAGGAGAACCCCGCCAAGCACCGGTTCGAGATCCTGGTCGACGACGCGCTGGCCGGGTTCACCGCGTACATCCCGCGCGGCGAGCTGCTGGTCTTCACCCACACCGAGGTGGACGAGCGGTTCCAGAACATGGGGGTGGGGTCGGCCCTGATCCGGGGCACCCTGGACCAGATCCGCGAGCGCGGCGGGCGGCTGGTGGCGAAGTGCCCCTTCGTGGCGGCCTTCATCGAGCGCCACCCGGAGTACGCCGACCTGGTGGTCGCCGAGTCCTGACCGGGCCGCGCCGGCGGCTCAGCGGGCGCCGGTGAGGAGTTCGACGGCGGCGCGGGCGGCGCCCGGGTGGGCGCCGTGGGTGGCGACGTGGACGGCACCGGTGACCAGCTCCGGGACGCCGAGCTCCACGACGACGGCGTCCGGGCGGGCGGCCAGCCCGCGGCTCACCGCGGCCCGCATCCAGTCGTGCCGGTGCAGGTCCCGCACGACCAGCACGGACGGGGCGGCCGGCCGCGCCGGCGGTCGGGTCGGCGGGCGCCTCGCCCTCGGCGTACCGGGCGACGGTGGTGTCGGGGACCAGGTCGGTCAGGGGCGTGCCGATCCCCCAGGGGGTCTCCTCGCCGATGGCCATGTTGTGCGGCGGGGCGAACTCCACCACGTGCGCCGGGC
>NZ_JAEVHJ010000432.1:0-4502 GCF_016802855.1 Micromonospora sp. ATA51
TCCGCCGGCGGTGAAGATGGCCAGCGTCACCGGCCCGGCCGACGCCGTGGCCGACCTGGCTGGCCGGGGCCCGGCTGCCGACGGCGCGGAGGTGCTCGGTCCGGTGCCCGCCGACGAGGGCCGCGAGCGGATGCTGGTGCGGGTGCCCCGGGCCCGGGCGGCCGCGCTGGCGGAGGCGCTGCACACGGCCGCCGGGCAGCGCGCCGCCCGCAAGGCCGCCGACCCGGTCCGCCTCCAGGTCGACCCGCTGAGCCTCTTCTGACCCCGCCCGCCGCAGGTGGCGGGGGGTGTGGCGGGGCGCCCGTCGCACACCGCGTGCGGTAAAGCGCTGGCGGCTGCGTGATAGCATCGCCCGTCATGCCCGGGCGTACGACGGCTCGAGGGCGCGGCGCGGCGTCAGGCGCGCCGAGCTGGAGCTGTCGGAGAATGGCCCAACGAAGGCGGGAGGGCGTCGATCCGACGCCAGATCGATGCTGTCAAGCAGCCGGTGAGCAGGGGTGGACCAGTCGTGACCGTTCGTCAATCGATCGTCTTCAACGGTGACCTCGGTAGCGGCAAGAGCACCGTCTCCGTCGAGATCGCCAAGCGGCTGGGGCTGCGCCGGGTCAGCGTCGGCGACCTCTACCGGCAGATGGCGCAGGAGCGGCAGATGACCGCGCTCCAGCTCAACCTGCACGCCGAGCTGGACCAGGCGGTCGACGGCTACGTCGACCAGCTCCAGCGGAACATCGCCGCCTCCGGCGAGTCGCTGGTGATGGACTCCCGGCTGGCCTGGCACTTCTTCACCGACGCGCTCAAGGTGCACATGATCACCGAGCCGACCGAGGCGGCCCGCCGGGTGCTGGCCCGCCCGTCCGGCCCGGCCGAGAGCTACAGCTCCCTGGAGGAGGCGAGGGCCAAGCTCCGGGAGCGCAGCGAGAGCGAGCGCAACCGCTTCATAGTCCGGTACGGCGTCGACAAGGCCCGGCTGCGCAACTACGACCTGATCTGCGACACCACCCGGGCCGACCCGGAGCAGGTGATCGCGCACATCATCGACGTCTACGAGGGCCGCCTCGGCGCCGACGTGCTGGCCGACGGCCAGCCGCTGCTGCTGCTCGACCCGGCCCGGGTCTACCCGACCGAGGACATCACCACCCTGCGCGGGCTCTGGGACTCCGAGTTCGTCGGCGAGGTGGCCGGCGCCGGTGACGAGGCCCTGGAACCGCTGCGGATCGGCTACACCGGTGAGTACTTCTTCGTCGTCGACGGGCACCGCCGGCTCAGCGCCGCCATCCAGAGCGGCTTCCCCCTCGTCCCGGCCCGGCTGGTGGCCGAGGTGGAGGAGCCGGTGGTCGGCGGGATGAGCGCGGTCGACTACTTCACCGCCCAGGTCCGCCCGAGCATGATCCACGACTGGGAGGCGGCCCACGGCATCGCGCTGCCGCTGCCCGAGCACGCCCTGCTCGGTGGCGACGCGGTGCTGGCCGGGGAGCCCGGCAGCGGCGCCTGAGCCGACCCGGGCGGCGGTCACCGACCGGCGCCGGGACCGGCGCGGGCGGCGGGGGATCGCCGGATCGGGCGAACGGGCGCATGATGTAGGTCGCCGATCTCCCGGGAGGCTGACCGTGGATCCTGTCGACGCCCTCGCGCTGCTGATGTCCCCCGAGGGGCGGGTGAACCCGTACCCCACCTACGAGCGGTTGCGGGCGCACGGTCCGGTCGTCCAGGCCGGGCCGGTCTTCTACGCGGTCACCGGCTACGCCGAGGCCGACGAGATCCTCCGCGACCCGCGGTTCGGGGTGCTGGACGACGAGCTGCGCGACCAGTTCCTGCCCGGCTGGCGGGAGAGCCCGGCCGTGGCCTCGATCTCCCGCTCGATGCTGCGTACCAACCCCCCGGACCACAGCCGGATGCGGCGGCTCGCCGCGGGCGCCTTCACCCCGCGCCGGATCGCCGCGATGCGGGACGTGGTGGTCGCCCAGGCCGACGAGCTGGTCGACGCCATGCTGGAGCGGGGCCGGGACGGGCGGCCGGTCGACTTCCTGGCCGACTTCGCGTACCCGCTGCCGGTCGGGGTGATCTGCGCCCTGCTCGGCGTGCCGGCGGCGGACCGGCCGCTGTTCCGGCGCTGGGCGGCGGACCTGACCGGGGTGCTGGAGCCGGAGATCACCCCCGAGGAGCTGGCCGTCGCCGACCGGGGCGCCACCGAGCTGCGCGACTACTTCGCCGAGCTGGTGCGGGCCCGCCGCCGCGCGCCGGCCGACGACCTGACCACGGCGCTGGTGCAGGTGCACGACGCCGACGGCGGGCGGCTCTCCGGCGACGAGCTGCTGGCCAACCTGGTGGTGCTGCTGGTGGCCGGCTTCGAGACGACCACCAACCTGCTCGGCAACGGTCTCGTGGTGCTGCTGGAGCACGCCCGCGCGGCCGACGCGCTGCGCGGGCACCCCGAGTTCGCCGCCGACTACGTCGACGAACTGCTGCGCTACGACTCCCCGGTCCAGCTCACCTCGCGGATGAGCACCGCCCCGGCCGACCACGGCGGGCTGCACCTGCCCGCGGGCAGCTGGCTGCTCGTGCTGCTGGGCGCCGCGAACCGGGACCCCCGGCGGTACCCGGAGCCGGCGCGGTTCGACCCGTGGCGGCCGCAGATCCACCCGCTCTCCTTCGGCGCCGGCCCGCACTACTGTCTCGGCGCCGGGCTGGCCCGGTTGGAGGCGCAGGTCGCCTTCCCGCTGCTGCTGCGCCGGCTGCCCGGGCTGGCCCTGGCCGGCGAGCCGGAGCGGCGGGTCCGGCTGACCCTGCGCGGGTACGCCACCCTGCCGGTGACCGTGGGTGAGGAGTCCCCGCTCACCGATCGCGGTACGCCGGCCGGGGCGGCTCCGGCCACTCCGTAGACTGGTACGGCAGAGTTCGTCCCGCCGTCGAAGGAGCCACCCCGCGTGACCGTTCAGCCCATCCGTCTGTTCGGGGATCCGGTGCTGCGCACGCCGGCCGATCCGGTGGTCGACTTCGACGCAGAGCTGCGCAAGCTCGTCGCCGACCTGACCGACACGATGCGCGAGCAGAGCGGCGCCGGACTGGCCGCGCCCCAGCTCGGCGTGGGCCTGCGGGTGTTCACCTTCGACGTCGACGACGTGCTCGGCCACCTGGTCAACCCGGTGCTGGAGTTCCCCGACGAGGAGAAGCAGGACGGCCCGGAGGGCTGCCTGTCCATCCCCGGCCTCTACTTCGACACCAAGCGCCGGCAGAACGTGATCGCCAAGGGGTTCAGCGCCTTCGGTGACCCGGTGCAGATCGTGGGCAGCGGCCTGATGGCCCGCTGCGTGCAGCACGAGACCGACCACCTGGACGGGGTGCTCTTCGTCGACCGGCTGGATCCCGAAGGGCGCAAGGAGGCCATGAAGGCGATCCGCCAGGCCGAGTGGTACGACCAGGCCGCCCCGCCGGTGGTCAAGCTCAGCCCGCACCTGAGCAATCCGTTCGGTCTGGGTCGGTGAGCCGCCGGTGCGCCTGATCTTCGCCGGCACCCCGGCCGTCGCCGTTCCCGCCCTGGACGCCATCGCCGCGTCCGGCCACGAGCTGCTGGCCGTGGTCACCCGTCCCGACGCGCGGCCGGTCGCGGCCGGGGCCTGGTCCGCTCGCCCGTCGGCGCCTGGGCCGACGCGCACGGCGTCGAGGTGCTCACCCCGGCCCGCCCCCGCGAGCCCGAGTTCCTGGACCGGCTCCGCGAGCTGGCCCCGGACTGCGTGCCGGTGGTCGCGTACGGCGCGTTGGTGCCGCCGGTCGCCCTGGAGGTCCCCCGGTACGGCTGGATCAACCTGCACTTCTCGCTGCTGCCCGCCTGGCGGGGCGCGGCGCCGGTGCAGCACGCCGTGCTGCACGGCGACGAGCTGACCGGGGCCAGCGTCTTCCAGCTCGAGCAGGGGCTGGACACCGGCCCGGTGTACGGCACGCTCACCGACGAGATCCGGCCGACCGACACCTCCGGCGACCTGCTGGAGCGACTCGCCCACTCCGGCGCCGGCCTGCTGGTGGCGGTCCTCGACGCGATCGAGGCCGGCACCGCGCGGGCCGAGCCGCAGCCGGCCGACGGGGTGTCCCTGGCCCCGAAGCTGACCGTCGAGGACGCGCGGGTGCGCTGGAGCGACCCGGCCTTCGCCGTCGACCGGCGGATCCGCGCCTGCACCCCGACCCCCGGCGCGTGGACGACCTTCCGGGGCGAGCGGGTCAAGCTCGGCCCGGTGGTCCCGGTGGCGGACGGCCCCGAGCTGAAGCCCGGTGAGCTGCTGGCCGAGAAGGCCCGCGTGCTGGCCGGTACGGCCACCGTCCCGGTGCGGCTCGGCGAGGTCCGGGCGGCCGGCAAGAAGGCGATGTCGGCGAGCGACTGGGCGCGCGGTGCCCGGGTCGCCGCCGGGGAGGTGCTCGCGTGACCGGGCCGTCCGAGCCCCGGGGTGAGCGCTTCTCCGACGAGGGCCGACGCGGCCCGTCGACCGGACGGCCGTCCGGCGGCGCGCGGG
>NZ_JAEVHJ010000433.1:0-4498 GCF_016802855.1 Micromonospora sp. ATA51
CCGGCTCGAACCAGTGCAGGGCCAGCACACCGGCGCACCCGGCCGGCCGGGTGCGCGGCCGGACCAAATACGCCCGGACGGCCGGCTGCCCCGGCACCGGGATCTCGACGTCCCGGACCAGGACCGCGTCCCGACGGGTCGACGCGGGTCCGGCGGGCACCTCGGCGCGTGCCCCGCCCGCGCGGCGAGCGCGCCGGAAACCAGGAACAGTGCCGTGGACAGCAGTGCGGGCAGACGTCGCACGAGCCACCTCCATCACTTTCTAAATTGGTTTTATAACTGATGGCGCTAGGATGACGGACGGCGATCGGTCAAGGGCGGAAGGACGGCGGAACGTGTCGACAACCGGACGGCGGGACGGGCGGGGATGAGCGCCGTGCCGCCCCTGGAGCCCGCGCTGCGACTGGCCGTCGCGCTGCTGCACAGCTACTGGGTGCTCCAGGAACCGGTCGACCAGCTCACCGTCGCCCGGCTCCACGCCGCCGGCCGCGAGCTGGGCCTGGCCGAGGTCACCGGGACGCTGACCGAGGCCCGCCTGCCCCGACTGCGGGACCTGCGCGAACGGCTCTACCGGGTCTTCGCCGCGCCCGACCCGACCGCCCGGATCGCCACCCTCAACGAGGTGCTGGCCGAGGTCAGCGACGGCACCGCGGTCGAGGCGGCGCCCGACGGCACCCTGCGGCTGGCGCCGCTGCCGCACGCCGCCCGGTCGGACCCTTCGCCGCCCTGGTCACCGGGGCGCTCGCCCGGGCCGCGGTGGCCGGTGGCGCCGACCGGTTCGGGGTCTGCGCGGCCGACCCCTGCCGGGCCCCCTACCTCGACCGGACCCGCGCCGGCCGGCAACGCTTCTGCTGCGAGCTGTGCAACAACCGGGCCGCCGCCGCGGCGTACCGGAGCCGGACCCGGCGGTCCTGAGCAGTCACTCCAGCGCCGCGGTCCAGACCGGGACGTGCGCGTCCAGGTAGGCGGCCGTGTCCCGCCAGTACGCGCCGTCCTCGGCGTGGATCCGGGCCCAGGGCTGCACGCCGTCCCGGGCGCCCCGGCGGAGCAGGTCGTACATCGCGCGGGCACGCCGGCCCAGCAGCCCGGCCAGCGCCGGACGGTCCGCCCCGGTCAGGCCGTAGCCGTCCACCAAGACCCGCAGCCGCCGCGCAGACTCCCGCACCGGCCGGTCCGGTCGCATGCCGGCCATGCTCTGCGCCGCGTACGCCAGCTCCCACAGCCGGGTGCCCGGCCCGGCGGAGTCCCAGTCGATCAGCACCCAGCCGCGCGGCGAGCGGACCAGGTTCCACGGCGCCGCGTCGTGGTGGCAGACCAGGTCCGCGCCGTCGGGCGGGATGACCCGCTGCCACACCGCTGACGCCGGCGGCACGAAACCCGCCGTGGCGCGGTGCAACTCGGCCAGCAGGGCGCCGATCGACGCCAGCTCGGCCGGGGCGTACGTGCCCGCGGGGTCGCCGGGCTCCCCCGGCACGTACTCCAGCACCTGGCGGCCCCGGTCGTCCCGGCCCAACGGGCGCGGCGCGCCGGGGAAGCCGACCTCGTGCAGGTGAGTCAGCAGCGCGTCGACGCTGTCGGTCCACGGGCCGACCGGCCGCCCGACGGTGTCGCCGACCCGGACCACCCCCGCGGTGGCGTTGCCCGGCAGCGGCAGCTCGGTCTCCGTCACCGGCCCATCCTCGCACCGGGCCGGCACGACGATGTCCCCGCGTTCCGCCGGACGACGGAACGCGGGGACCGTTGCGAGCGAGTGCGCTTTGGTGAGCACACCAACTCGCAGTCCGCCGTCACCAGCGGACGCTCCTCGTCTTACCCGCTGACGCGGTGCGAGGTTGACGCTTCGACGACCACAGCCAGGACAGGTCCTGGTCTTACACGGTCTCCACGTCCGTTCGATCCCGAAGGATCTGGTTCCCGAGGCACTCCCGGTACCGACCAATCTGGCGTGTTTAGCCTGCCGTCGCAGGGGCCTCGCGCGCCGGATGGGTTTGATTATCACCTGCCCGACGGCGGTCACTCTAACACTGAAGCGCGCTCAAGAGCATCAGCGCCCACTCCGCTGGCAACAGATGTCAACCCCCCGTCGCGGCTACTGCAGGAACGCCCCGAGGGGCGAGAGCAGCAGCCGACCGAGCAGCGCGGCGTTGTCGTCCAACCGCGTCCGCTCACACTCGCGGGCCTCCGGATCGTGCCGGCAGCGCCAGATCTTCTGCGCGTTACGCCAGGCCACGTTCCGGGTGTACTCCACCAGTTCGCCCTGGTACCAGTCGTCGATGTCGCCGTTCACCATGTCGATCATGAGCTGCCAGTGGTCCAGGTAGCCCCGGCGCAGCTCGGGGATCCGCTCCGCGAAGATCTTGTTGATCTCCAGGTAGTCGTGGTGCTGGTCGCTGTCGTCGACCGGCTCGGACTCCAGGCTCTCCAGGGTGGTCACCACCGCGAACGGCAGGTCGAAGTTGATGTGCGCGTTCACCCCGGCGGCGGCCGACGGCAGCGGCCGGGCGTCCGGGCCGCGCATCCGCTGGAACAGGCAGGACCAGGCCTTCGGCGTGCTCGGGCTGGACTCCGTCCAGAACCGCAACGCGTCGAAGTAGCGGGCGGCGAACTCGACGTCCAGCCGGGCCAGGAAGGCCGGATCGGCGAAGCGGTCGTCGTAGAGGCCGTCCAGCACGGTGCTGGTAATGGTCAGGTAGAGCTTGTTGAAGTCCGCCAGGGGACAGCTCGCCTCCAGCGGCGGCAGCCGGACCAGCAGGTCCTGCAGCTTGGTCAGGTGGTCGACGACCGCCGGCACGTCGGCCGGGTGGTCGGCGAGCAGCCCGACGATGTCCTGGTGCACTGGACCCCAGACCGGTTCGGTCATCTCTCCTCCACTGTGGCCGGCCACCCCCGTACCGGTGACGTGGGACAGCCTTCCAGCCGCGCCGGTGCCCGGGATCAGTAGAACGACGTATGTCGGGTGGCCGGTCCTACGACTGTTCGACGCGGTTGCGCAGGAAGATCGCGCTCGCCTGCACCCGGGTCCGCACCTGGAGCTTGTCGAAGATGTGCGAGACGTGGACCCCGATGGTCCGCTCGCTGATGAACAGCCGCTGGCCGATCTCCTTGTTGGTCAGCCCCTCGGCGACCGCGGCCAGCACCTCCCGTTCCCGGGCGGTCAGCACGGCCAGCTCGTCCACCGCCGGCTCGGCGGGAAGCGCCGCGGCGGGCCGGCGGGGAGCCGGCGCCGGCGGCCCGCCGGCGGGCGACGGCCGCTCCTCCAGCGTCACCCGGGCGCGACCGGCCAGGGTACGGATCTCCGAGCTCAACGGCACCGCGCCGAGGCCCTGCGCCATCTGGTACGCCTGGCGCAGCAGCTTGCCGGCGGTCGCCACCCGGCTACGCCGGGCCAGCAACGCCTCGGCCTGCCGCAGCCGCGAGTAGGCCGCCGGGTACGGGTGGTTCCGGCGGTCCCACTCGGCCGCCGACCGGGCCCACAGCTCCGGGTCGCCCCGGCCGTCGAGCCGGCTCAGCTCGGCCGCGCAGAGCGCGAGGAAGCCGTCGACGATGTAGCGCACCGGGCGGCCGGCGTGCTGGCTCTTGCGGGCCACCCGGTCGACCACCTCGCGCAGCCGGCGGACCGCCGTCTCGTCCACCGCGATGGTGCGGCTGGCGTGCGCCTCCGCCTCCGCCCGCAGGCCGTGCCAGGCCAGCGTGGCCAGCACGATGACGTCGTCGGAGCGGCTCTCGGTCAGGCCACGCTGGACGGCCTGCCGGGCCAGGTCGTGCCGCCCCTCCCACATCGCCAGCCCGGCGCGCAGGATCAGCATCGGCAGCACGTGCCGGGCGCCGCCGCCGGCCAGCACGGTGGCCACCGCCTCCAGGTCCCGGTCGGAGGCCTCGATGTCGCCGTACCCGACGGAGAGCCGGCAGCGGGCCAGCAGCAGCTCGACCGCGTCCGCGCCGGACGGGCGGTGCCGCAGCGCCGCCGCGACCACCTTCTCCGCCTCCGACCACTGCCCCACCCGGAACAGGCCGTTGGTGGCGATGGCCAGCAGCCGGGTCTCCCAGGTGCGGCCCAGCCCCAGCTCGGCGACCCGCTCCGCGCCCCGGCGGGCCACCACCACGCCCTCCTCGAGGATGTTCAGCGGACCGGTCAGCAGCTCCGCCAGATGCAGGTACGCGCAGGCGACGTCCTCCGGCCGGCCAGACCGCTCGGCGGTCTCCACCGCCTCCCGCATCACCGCCAGCCCCGCGTCGGGATCCTCCAGGAAGGCCTCGCTGAAGCCGAGCGCGGCGCTGGCCAGCACCACCTCCGAGGCGGAGCCCTCGACCGTGGCGGCGAGCTGCAACGCCTCCCTGGCCTGCTCGCCGGCCTCGGCGTACCGGCCGAGGTGCAGCAGCAGCTCGGCCAAGTGGGCGGCGGCGGTGGCCCGCTCCCGCGCGGTGCAGTCGGCCGCCGCCAGCGCCGGCGGTACTCCGCCTCGGCGGGCGCGGACCGGCCGGCGGCGGCCAGGTAGCG
>NZ_JAEVHJ010000434.1:0-4495 GCF_016802855.1 Micromonospora sp. ATA51
TCCGTAGCGGCGCGGCCGGGCGCAGCGCCAGCAGCGCCTGCACCAGCGCGATGATCGAACTGGCCGACCAGGCCTGCGGGGAACACGAGTTCGGGTACAGCCACTCGGGCAGGTGCGGATCGACGAAGATCGTCCGTAGCGGCGCGGCCGGGCGCAGCGCCAGCAGCGCCTGCACCAGCGCGATGATCGAACTGGCCGACCAGGCCTGCGGGGAACACGAGTTCGGGTACACGCCCGGGTGCGGGTGGGCCGCGTCGCGGGGCAGGCCGCTGAGCACCTCGGCAGGCGGTGCTCCTCGAACAGCGCCGCCGCGGCGAACATCCCTTCCGCCAGCCGGTGCAGGTGTGCCCAGCAGCCGTACCGGGCCAGCCCGAGGCCGATCGTGCCCGCCTCCACCGGCCAGACGCTGCCCCGGTGGTAGCTGAACGGGTTGTACGCCGGATTCTCCGCCGACAGCGTCCGCACCCCCCAGCCGCTGAACATGTCCGGCGCGAGCAGCCGGCCGGCGACCACCGGGGCGACCCGCGCCGGCACGATGCCGGTGGTGAGCAGGTGCCCGTCGTTCGAGTTGACCGAGCGCACCGGGCGCTTGTCCGGCCCCAGCGCCATCGCGTAGCAGCCCCGCTCGGGCAGCCAGTACGCGCGGTGGAAGCGGCGGCGCAGGGCGTGCGCCCGGGCCACGAGGGCGGCGCCCCGGGCGGGGTGACCGGCCGCGGTGAACACCACGGCGGCGTGCCGCAGCGCGGCGTACCAGTAGGCCTGCAGCTCGCTGGTCGCGATCGGGTTGGGCACCACCCGCCCGTGCTCGTCGACGACGGCGGTGTCCGAGTCCTTCCACCCCTGGTTCTTCAGCCCCGCAGGGGAGCGGCGGTGGTATTCGAGGAAACCGTCCCCGTCGACGTCGCCGTACCGCTCGATCCATTCCAGGGCGCGCCGCGCCGTCGGCAGCAGCTCCCGTACGGTGCGCAGGTCACCGGTCCAGGCGAGGTACTGCCCGAGGAAGACCAGGAAGTCCGGCGCGGTCGACCAGTCGCCGTAGTAGCTGGTGAACGGGTCCAGCCCGAGCACGGAGACCGGTCCCCGGCGGGCCTCGTGCAGCGGCTTGCCGGGCTCCTCGTCCCGCCAGTCGTCGACCCGCCGCCCGAGGTGGTCGGCGTTGAGCCGGAGGCTGTCGGCCAGCATGGTCGGCCCGGCCAGCAGCGCCTGCCAGGAGGCGGTCATCGTGTCCCGCCCGAAGATCTCCTGGTAGATCGGCAGCCCCGCCATCGGCGCCGTCGGCCCGGCCGGCTCGCCGAGCGGCAGCACCGACAGGTCCTCCACGGCGCACCGCCAGGCCGCCGTGACGTCGAAGTTGCTGCTGCTCAGCCGGGTCAGCTCAGCGGCCAGCCGGGCGCGCGCCGATCCGGCCGGGTCGGCGGGCTCGGTGAACGTCGCCGGCGGCGCGGCCAGCCGTTCACCGTCGAAGATCGGCTCCACGACCACGTCCAGCCGGGCGGTGCCGTGGGGCGGCACCACGACCTCGACGGCGAAGGCGCTGTCGGCGTACCGGACGGGGACGCCGTCGGCGCGGACCTGGACGGCCACCGCGCGGTCGATGTCGTCGCGCAGATAGCTCAGCCGTAGCTCCCCGGCCGCGGCGTCCCAGCTCGCGCCGATTCCGCCTTCCTGCACCCGGCGACCCCGCTCGGCCTCGCCGGTGTCCGCGAAGTCGGCGCCGAGGCGGAGCTCCACCGCCATCCGCAGCGGCTGCTGCGCGTAGCTGACCACGGTGAGCCGGGTACGCAGCCCGTCGCCCACGAACCGTTCCGTCAGCAGGTACGCCGCCCGCGACGGCATCGCCTCACCGTCGGCCAGCTCGGCGTACGAGAGCTGGGCGTGCCCCTGCACGTTCCCCGTGCTGAACGGGACCGGCTCGCGGCCCTCGACGGTGATCCGCTCGACGCTGAGCACCCGGGTGTTGCGGGCGAAGAAGCCCTGCGGGTCGGTGCCGGTGATCCGGCCCCGCGCGTCGGTGACCAGGGTGCTCCACCCGCTCGCCACGTACAGCAGGTCGGGCCGTACCCGCAGGTTACGGACCCTGGTCATCGCGCACGCGGCCGTTGCCCGGTCATCCCGCGCCGGTACCCCTTTGCCGAGCCGGTACACCCGCACGCCTCGATCGTCGACTGCGCCACCCGTCACGGCTCGGCACGGGCCCGGGCGCGGACGAGCAGTTCGACGGCGAGCGCGATCGCCACCGCCTCCACCGCCAGCAGGGTCAGCAGGATCAGCAGCTGGGTCGCCCCGGCCTGGATCGGTCCCGCCCCGCCGAGCAGCACCCCGACGAACGCCCCCGGCAGCGTGACCAGCCCGACCGTGCGGGTCTGGTCCAGCGCCGGGATCAGCGCCTGCCCGGCGGCCGGCCGGCAGATCTCCAGCGCGGCGTCGCGGGGGAGCAGCCCCAGGGCCAGTCCCGCCTCGTACTCGCCGTGCCGGCTGCGCAGCTCGTCCAGCGTCCGCCGACCGGCCAGGCTCGTCGCGGTCATCGCCCCGCCGATCAGGATGCCCGCGGTCGGCAGCAGCACCAGCGGCGTCGCGGGCAGCGCCCGGCTGGCCAGCAGTACGCCGAGACTCGGCACCACCCCGGCCGCGATGGCCAGCGGGGCGACCCGGGCGGGGCAGCCCGCCCCGATCCGCCGGCGCGCGGTGACGCTGGCGACCACGTACATGAGGAGGATGAACGCGCCGGTGCTCCACCAGTGGCGCAGCACGGCGACGATGACCAGCGACACGACGCCGAGCTGGACCATCCCGCTGAGCGAGAGTTCGCACGCCCCCGCGAGTTCGCTCATCCGCATCTGCCGGCCCGGCGCCTCCGACAGGTGCATCAGGGCCGTGTATTCGGTGAGGGGCAGCTGGCGCTCCCCCACCATGTCGGCGTCGATCGCGCGGGGCAGCACGTACATGACCCGGCCGAGGGAGCGGACCAGCGCCTCCTCGGCGGGGCTGAGCGGTTCGGGTTCTCGGGAGGTCCGGGACATGCCATTCATCCTAGTTGCTTGACCGGACAACCTTCACCTCAGTGATGTGACGTCGGCCATGGATATTTGCTTGGTCAAGCAATCGCTCGCTAGCTTCGGCGACGCCAGGCAAGGACCGTCGGACTGGAAGGGCACCAGACACATGACCAGGATCGGGATCATCCTCGGCAGCACCCGCCCGGGGCGTAACGGAGAATCCGTCGCCCGCTGGGTGCTCGAGGTGGCCAAGCAGCGCACCGACGCGCAGTTCGAGCTGATCGACCTGCTCGACTACCAGCTGCCGCACCTCGACGAGGCGTACCCGCCGTCGATGGGCCAGTACTCCCAGCCGCACACGCTGCGCTGGGCCAACACCATCGCGTCGTTCGACGGGTTCGTGATGGTCACCCCGGAGTACAACCACTCCACCTCGGGTGCCCTGAAGAACGCCATCGACTTCCTCTACGCGGAGTGGAACAACAAGGCGGTCGGTTTCGTCAGCTACGGCTCGGTCGGCGGCACCCGCGCCGTCGAGCACCTGCGCCTGATCGCCGGCGAACTCCAGATGGCCGACGTGCGGTCCCAGGTGGCGCTGTCGCTCTTCACGGACTTCGAGAACTTCAGCGTCTTCAAGCCGAACCAGTTCCAGCAGGACGCGCTGAGCACCACCCTCGACCAGGTCGTGGCCTGGAGCACCGCGCTCGCCCCGCTGCGCAATCGCTGAACACATTTCCACCTGATTCGCCGGATGGCCGCGGGATCCTCCCGCGGCCATCTCCCTGCCGCCCCGGCCGGTTCCGTCCGGCAGCTCCCCACCCGCCCCCAAGCCGGGGACGGCAGACAGCCCGATTGTCCGGATCTTGCCCCCCGAGGTGCGCACCCCAGCCAGCCGGAAATAAGGTCCGCCCCTGAATGTCCGGTTTGTGGGTGTGACCGGCGGCATCCTCAGCCCGGAATCGTGGCCGGCCCGGGGTCGTTACATCTCGCGTACGACCGAGTACCTGGCCCGCTCGACGGGCCGGACGGGCCCCGGGAATGATGGCGGGCCGGCGGTCGTTACACATGGTCCCGGCGCCGCGAGCAGGTATTGCCGCTTGACGGACCCGCGTTGAGGCTCCCCGCCCCCGCGGACCGGGCAGAGACTTTTCCCCTTTTGCTTTTGAGCGCCTGACGGTGCTTGCGCATGTCCCGGCCCCCACCGGGTGTGCGCCAACCCCCCAAGGAGCTTTGTCATGAACACGATGCTGCGTAAGAGCGTTCTCGGTATTGCTGGTCTGGCTTTCACCGGTGGTGTGTTCGCCGGTCCGATCGCCGCGCACGCCGACACCGGCCCCGTCACCGCCAAGCCCGCCGCCGTGGCGGTGCAGGCTGACAAGCCGGACAGCTCGAAGCTGATTCCGCATGGTGTGCAGGGCGCCCAGTCGAAGATTGACCTGAACGACGAGCAGACCGCCAACGCGGAGGCGATCATCGCGGCGACGAAGAAGGCCGGTCTG
>NZ_JAEVHJ010000435.1:0-4454 GCF_016802855.1 Micromonospora sp. ATA51
TCCTGAGCCAGGATCAAACTCTCCAACAAAAACCTGTTGAAACAGTCATCCCGGCAACAAAAAGTGTTGCCAAAGGAATCCCAACCAACAATCCCCCCAGAGGAGAACTGCCAGTCCGGGGTATAAATCAATTTGGCACTGGCTTATCAAGCACCCTGTTGAGTTCTCAAAGAACAACCACACACCATCCAGAAGCCCTACCCAGTAGGACCCCCATCCGGGGCATTTCGTCCGTCCACACCCGCCGCTCTCGCGCCGGGCACTTTTACTACGTTACCCGGGGGTTTTTGCCGTGTCAAACCGGTGTTTCGCGGTTTGTCGTACGTCAACCCTTTTGCCGGGCACCACTGTTCGACCAGCTCGCGCCGGGCGCTTCGTGGGTTTCGGCAGGACGGCCGCTGCGGTCTCCCGCACGCTCGCCCGTTTCCCTGCCGGCCGATAACCTTACCCGGTCGGTTCCGCCTCGCCAAATCCGCCTCTCGGCGAATCCGGGGCACCGCCCGGTCCCAGGTTCCTGATGAGTGTAACCATCCGCCCCTGGGGGTCATTCCCGCGCTCCGGCCTGTCAGGTCTTTCGCCTGTTTCGTCCGTTCCGCGCTGGCAGAGAGAAAGTTACGCGCCAGCGGATTGATCGTCAAATCCTCTGGGCGCGTCCCGCGTCACACTCTCGACGTACGGCTATCTGCGCAGCTCAACCCCGGCGAAGGAACGCTTGCCGCGGCGCAGCACCAGGTACCGGCCGTGCAGCAGGTCCTCCGGGCCGACGGTGGCGTCCACCTCGGAGATCCGGGTGTTGTTGACGTAGGCGCCGCCTTCGGCGATCACCCGCCGGGCCTCCTTCGTGCTGGGCACCAACCCGGACTCCTTGAGCAGGCCGGCCACATCCGGCAGCTCGGTGAGGTGCACCAGGCCGGCCTCGATGAGGGCGGCCCGCAGCGTCTCCGGGGCCAGTTCGTCCAGCGCCCCCCGGCCGAAGAGCGCCTGGCTGGCGGCGACCGCCTGGGCCAGCTCCCGTTCGCCGTGCACCAGGCTGGTCAGCTCCTCGGCGAGGGCGCGCTGGGCGAGCCGGGCCTGGGGACGCTCGGCCGTCGCCTTCTCCAGCTCCTCCAGCTCCTCACGGGAGCGGAAGCTGAAGTAGCGCAGGTAGCGGACGACGTCGCGGTCGTCGGCGTTGAGCCAGAACTGGTAGAAGGCGTACGGGCTGGTCATCTCCGGGTCGAGCCAGACGGCGCCGCCCTCGGTCTTGCCGAACTTGGTGCCGTCGGACTTGGTAACCAGCGGCGTGGTGAAGGCCTGCACCGGTCCCGCGCCCCGGCGGCGGATGTAGTCGACGCCGGCGGTGATGTTGCCCCACTGGTCGGAGCCGCCGTACTGGAGCTGACAGCCGTACCGGCGGTGCAGCTCGAAGAAGTCGTGCGACTGCAGGAGCTGGTAGCTGAACTCGGTGAAGCTGATGCCGGTCTCCAGCCGCGCCTTGACCACCTCCCGGGCCAGCATCCTGTTCACCGGGAAGTGCTTGCCCACGTCGCGCAGGAACTCGACCACCGACATCTCGCCGGTCCAGTCCAGGTTGTTGACCAGCCGGGCGGCGTTCTCGCCGGTGTACGAGACGAACGGCGCGAGCTGGTCGTGGATCCGCCGCACCCAGCCCTCGACCACCTCGGGCGGGTTGAGGGTCCGCTCAGCGCTCTCCTTCGGGTCGCCGATCTGGCCGGTGGCGCCGCCCACCAGCAGCAGCGGGCGGTGCCCGGCGAGCTGCAGCCGGCGAGCCGTGGTGACCTGCATGAGGTGGCCGACGTGCAGGCTCGGCGCGGTCGGGTCGAAGCCCACATAGAAGGTGGCGCTCTCGCCGTCGAGCAGCTCGCGCAGCTCGTCGAGGCCGGTCGAGTCCTGGATCAGGCCCCGCCACCGCAGGTCTTCGGTCAGGGAGTCCCGCCCGTGCGGGAGGTTGCTGTCGGTCACGGTCACCGATTCTCCCCCATCACACCCCCCGGGCCGTACCGGGTTTGCCTCTCGGCGGGGCGGCTAGGCTGGCGGCTCCGTACGAGGCGAGGAGGGGCTGCCGTGGAGATGCCGGACCTGACCGGGGGCTTCGTCGCCCTGCTAGGGCTGAAGTTCGACGAGGTCAGCAGCGAGAAGGTGGTCATCCGCTGGGAGGTGCGCCCGGAGCTGCACCAGCCGTTCGGGATCCAGCACGGCGGGGTCTACTGCTCGGTGGTCGAGACGGCGGCCAGCATCGGCGGCTCGCTCTGGCTGGGCGACAAGGGCCAGGTGGTCGGGGTGTCCAACCAGACCGACTTCCTGCGGGCGGTCCGCGAGGGTGAGCTGACCGCGGTGGGCACGCCGGTGCACCAGGGCCGCAGCCAGCAGCTCTGGCAGGTGGAGATCACCGACGGCGACGGGCGACTGGTCTCCCGGGGCCAAGTGCGCCTGCAGAACCTCACCGCCCGCTGACCCGGGGCCGGAGCGCCCGATTCGACCTGAATTGAGGGGCTGACGCGGATATCGTCGCGTCGATGAGACCCGCCGCTGCCCCGCCGACGTGAGGAAGCTCCTCGCCGCCACCCTCGGCGTGCTCTCCGCCATCGGCGGCTTCGTCGACATCGGCGACCTGGTGGCGGCGAGCCAGGCCGGCGCCCGGTTCGGCATGGCCCACGCCTGGGTGCTGCTCGTCGGCGTGCTCGGCATCTGCGCGTACGCCGAAATGGCCGGACGGATCGCGGCGGTGAGCGGCCGGGCGGTGTTCGACCTGGTCCGGGAGCGGCTGGGGCCGCGGGTGGCGCTGCTCAACCTGGTCGCGTCCTACCTCGTCACGGTGGTCACCCTGGCGGCGGAACTGGGCGGGGTGGCGCTGGTGGTGCAGCTGGCCACCGGGGTCAGCTACCTGCTGTGGGTGCCGGTGGCCGCGATCGCCGTCTGGCTGGTGCTGTGGCGGATGCGCTTCGAGCTGATGGAACGGGTCTTCGGGCTCGCCGGGATGGCCCTGCTGGTCTTCGCGGTGGCGTTGTTCGCCCTGCCCACCGACTGGGGGCGGCTCGGCCACCAGGCGGTGCACCTCAGCGCCGCCGGGCAGGGCTGGAGCGCCTACTGGTTCCTCGCGGTGGCGCTCTTCGCCTCCACGGTCAGCCCGTACGAGGTCTTCTTCTTCTCCTCCGGCGGGGTGGAGGAGCGGTGGAGCGCCGCCGACCTGGCCCACGCCCGCTCGAACGTGCTGATCGGCTTCCCGGTCGGCGGGTTCCTCGCGCTGTCGCTGATCGCCACCGCGGCGGTGGTCTACCACCCCGGCGGGGAGGCGCTGGACACCCTCGACCAGGTGGCGCAGCCGGTGGTGCGGGCGTTCGGCGGGATCGGGCTGGCGGCGGCCGTGCTGGCGTTCTTCGCGGTGACCTTCGGCGCCGCGCTGGAGACCGGGCTGTCGGCCGCGTACGCGGCGTCGCAGTACTTCGGCTGGCAGTGGGGCAAGCGGGTCAGCCCGCGCGAGGCGGCCCGGTTCCACGCCGTGCTGCTGGTCAGCGTGCTGCTCGGGGTGCTGCTGTTGCTGACCACGATCGACCCGGTCCGGCTCACCGAGTACATGCTGGTCCTCAGCGCGGTGGTGCTGCCGCTGACGTACCTGCCGATCCTGGTGGTGGCGAACGACCGGAACTACCTGGGCGACCGGGTGAACGGCCGCTGGAACAACCTGCTCGGCGCGCTGTTCCTGCTGCTCATCGTCGTCGCGTCGGTGGCGGCGATCCCGTTGGCGATCATCACGAGGATGGGACAGTGAGGGTCCAGCTCGCCAAGCAACTGCTCGACCGGCAGATCGTCGACCGGGACGGCCGGCTGGTCGGCCGGGTCGATGACATCGCCTTCGCCGTGGACGACGAGGGGTTCCCGTACGTGGACTGCCTGCTCACCGCGCAGGGCGCGCTCGGGCAGCGGATGGGCGGCCGGGTCGGGCGCTTCCTGGTCGGATTCGCCGACCGGTTCGTCGACGAACCGCCGGTACGGATCCCGGTCGCCCTGATCGACCGGGTGGACAGCGCCGTACGGCTGCGCGTCCGGGCGGCCGACCTGCCGCCGCCGCCGGTCGAGGGCTGGCTGCGCCGGCACCTCATCGACCGGATCCCGGGAGCGAACCGTGCGAGCGGGTGAGCTGCTCGGGAGGACCGCGTACGACCTGCACGGGCGGCGGCTCGGGCGGGTGGTGGACGTGGTGGTCCGGGGTGGCTTCCCGCCCGACCGGCTGCGGCTGACCGACGTGATCGTCGCCGGTCACTGGTGGACCCGGGTCACCAGCCGCCTGATCGGCCCGGAGCTGCACCCGTCGGGGCCGTGGCTGCTCCGGGTCATCGCCCGGGTGCTCGGGCGGAGCACCCACCAACTGCCCGCCGACCAGGTGCGGCTCTCCCCGCCGGTACCCGGCTTCCCGTTCGGCCCGCCCGGCGGCACGGACTGACGGCCGGCCCCGG
>NZ_JAEVHJ010000436.1:0-4431 GCF_016802855.1 Micromonospora sp. ATA51
CCCGCACGCCGCGTCGCCGGCTTGGCGGTGCCCGATGACGATCACGACGAGGGCGTTGACCGACTCGACGGCCTCCGCGCTGTAGTCGGCGCCGCACGGGGGTCACCGGCAGCGCCGGCTCCGGCGTCGCGACGGCCGCCGCCGGTACCGGTCGGGCGGGTGCGCTCACGGCCGCCGACCCAGCGGCGGAACCGGCGTCGCGCGACTACGTCGTGGTCCATCCCGGCTCGTCCGTGCCGGCCCGGGCCTGCCCGGCCGACCGCTGCAGCGACATCATCGCCGCCCTCGTTGCCGACGGGCACCGGGTGGTCGTCACCGGTGGACCCGACGAGCGGGAGCTCACCGCCCGGGTCGCGGCCCGCGGCGGCATCGACCTCGGCGGCGCGACCGACCTGGCCGGGCTCGCCCGGATCCTCACCGGGGCCCGCTGCCTGGTGGTCGGCAACACCGGCCCGGCGCACCTGGCGGCGGCCGTCGGCACCCCGGTGGTCAGCCTCTTCGCCCCAACCGTCCCCTTTGGACAGTGGGGCCCCTACCGGGTGCCCACCGTCCGGCTCGGCGACGCCGGGGCCGCCTACCGGGACACCCGGGCGGCGGTCTGCCCGGTCGCCGGGCACCCCTGCCTGACCGGCGTCGACCCGGCGAGGTGGCCGCGGCCGTCCGCCTCCTCGCACCGCCCGCGCCCACCTGAGCCCCTGTCCGTCCCGGCCCCCGACCAGCCCGATCGCGAGGAGAGGCATGAACGTCCTGCTCTGGCACGTGCACGGCTCCTGGACCACGTCCTTCGTGCACGGGAAACACCGGTACCTGGTGCCGGTCACCCCCGACCGGGGCCCGTACGGCCTGGGCCGGGCGCGAACCTATCCGTGGCCCGACAGCGCGGTGGAGGTGACCCCGCAGGAGCTGGGCCGGGCGGACGTGGACGTGGTGATCCTGCAACGGCCGCAGGAGCTGGAGCTGACCGAGCAGTGGCTGGGCCGCCGGCCGGGGCGGGACCTACCGGCGATCTACGTCGAGCACAACACCCCCAAGGGCGACGTGCCCAACACCCGCCACCCGATGGCCGACCGGGACGACCTGCTGCTCACCCACGTGACCCACTTCAACGAACTGTTCTGGGACAACGGCGGCACCCGCACGGCGGTGATCGAGCACGGCATCGTCCCGCCCCGGGTGGAGTGGACCGGCGACCTCGACCGGCTCGCGGTGGTCACCAACGAGCCGGTCCGCCGCTGGCGGGTCACCGGCACCGACCTGATGCCCCGGTTCGCGGCAGTCGCCCCGCTGGACGTGTTCGGCATGGGGGTGGCCGGACTGCCGGAGGCGCTCACCGCGGCCGGCGCCGCCCTCGCCCACCCGGTCACCGGGCACGAGGACCTGCCGCAGGACCGGATGCACGCGGCGGTCGCCCGCCGGCGGGCGTACCTGCACCTGTGCCGGTGGACCTCGCTGGGGCTGAGCCTCATCGAGGCCATGACGATCGGCATGCCGGTGGTCGCGCTCGCCACCACCGAGGCGGTGGACGCCGTACCGCCCGACGCGGCGGTGCTGTCCACCCGGGTCGACACGCTGGTGGAGGCGGCCCGCTGGCTCGCCGAGGACCGCGACGCGGCGTACCGGCTGGGGGCGCGGGCGCGCGAGGTGACGCAGAACCGCTTCGGGCTCGACCGGTTTCTCACTGACTGGGACCGGCTGATGGAGGAGGAAACATGCGCATCGCGATGATCTCGGAGCACGCCAGCCCGCTCGCCGTCCTCGGCGAGGAGGACGCCGGCGGTCAGAACACCCACGTGGCGGAACTCGCGGCCGCGCTGGTCGGCGAGGGGCACGACGTCCGCGTCTACACCCGCCGGGACTCCACCACGCTGCCCGAGTCGGTGTCCACACCGGGCGGTTACCAGGTCTGCCACGTGCCGGCCGGGCCGGCGCGGCGGGTGCCCAAGGACGAGCTGCTGCCGTACATGGGGGAGTTCGGCGGCTGGCTCGAAGACCGGTGGCGGCACGGGGACTGGACGCCCGACGTCGCGCACGCGCACTTCTGGATGAGCGGCCTGGCCACCGTGCACGCCGGCCGGCGTACCGGGGTGCCGACCGTGCTGACGTACCACGCGCTCGGCACGGTGAAACGACGGCACCAGGGCGGCCGGGACACCAGTCCACCAGGGCGGGTCGGCTACGAACGCGCGCTGGGCCGGGCCGTCGACCGGGTCGTCGTACAGTGCGCGGACGAGGTCGCCGAGCTGGTCCGGATGGGGGTGCCCCGGTCCCGGATGGCGCTGGTGCCCTCCGGCGTCAACCAGGACGTGTTCCGCCCGGACGGCCCGGTCGCCCCGCACGACCCGGCCCGGCCGCGGATCCTCACCGTCGGCCGGATGGTGGAACGCAAGGGCTTCCTCGATGTGGTCCGGGCGCTGCCGGCCGTGCCGGACGCCGAGTGCGTGGTGGTCGGCGGGCCACCGGCCGAGCTGCTCCCCGCCGACTCCTTCGCCCGCCGGCTGTCCGCCCTCTCCGAGTCCTGCGGCGTCGCCGACCGGGTCGAGCTGGTCGGCGGCGTGCCCCGCGAGGAGATGGCCTCCTGGTACCGCTCGGCCGACGTGCTGGTCGCCGCCCCCTGGTACGAGCCGTTCGGGCTCACCCCGCTGGAGGGCATGGCCTGCGGGGTGCCGGTGATCGGCACCGACGTGGGCGGCATCGCCGACACCGTCGTCGACGGGCTCACCGGCGACCTGGTCCCGCCGCGCGACCCCCGCGCCCTGGGGGCCGCAGTCCGCCGGCTGCTGGCCGACAAGGTCCGCCGCTTCGCGTACGCCACGGCGGCGCTGGACCGGATCCGCAGCCGGTACTCGTGGAAGCGCTGCGCCGAGCAGCTCGGCGCGGTCTACGCCGCGGTGGCCACGGTCGCCCGTCCCGCCCGGGCGGTGGCCTGATGACCCAGCTCTCCACCCTCGACGCGCACCTGTCCGGGCTCGCCGCAACGCTGCTGCCGTACCGCCGGCAGGCCGAGCGGCTGGCCGACTGGGGCACCGAGCTGGCCTGGACGCTGGCCCGGGGCGGGCGGCTGCTGGTGGCGGGCAACGGGGGCAGCGCCGCCGAGGCCCAACACCTTACCGCCGAACTCGTCGGCAAACTCCGCGACGACCGCGAACCCCTCTCCGCCATCGCCCTGCACGCCGAGACCAGCGCCCTCACCGCCATCGGCAACGACTACGGCTACCACGAGGTCTTCGCCCGCCAGGTCCGCGCCCACGGCCGACCCGACGACATCCTCCTGCTCATGTCCACCAGCGGCACCAGCACCAACCTCCTCACCGCCGCCCACACCGCACGCGACACCGGCCTGCGCTGCTGGGCCTTCACCGGCCCCACCCCCAACCCCCTCGCCGAGCTGTGCCACGACGTGCTGGCGGTGCCCTCGCCGGACAGCCAGGTGGTGCAGGAGCTGCACCTGGTCTCCACCCACCTGCTCTGCGAGTACGTCGACCAGGCCCTGCCGCTGGTCCGCCAGCTCCCGACGATGTCCACGCGGCGCCCCGGACGGCGACCTTCGCCCCGTGGCGCGGGCGAGACGGCGCGGACCGGAACGGGCGGGACGGCGCGGAGCGCGGCGGGCGGGACGGCGCGGACCGGAACGGGCGGGACGGCCGCATCCTGACCGGGGTCGCCCCCGGCCTGCCGACGCACGGGCTCAACGGCCACGGAAGCAACGGACAGGGCCCGGACGCCCCCGGCGCGAACGGCCACCCGTCCCACGGCCTCGGACCGAACGGACCCGGACCGAACGGACCCGGACCGAACGGACCCGAGCTGGACGGCCACGGCCGCAACGGGCACGGGTCCACCGGCACCGGGTGGGCGGAGTCGTGAGCGGCCCGCTGGTGGTGGTCGGCGATGCGCTGCTGGACCGGGACGTCGCGGGAGCGGTCAACCGGGTCTGCCCGGACGCGCCCGTACCGGTGCTGGACGAGCGCGTCACCACCGACCGGCCCGGCGGCGCCGGCCTGGCCGCGCTGCTCGCGGCCGCCCAGGACACCGAGGTCGCGCTGGTCACCGCGCTCGCCGACGACGCCGGCGGGGCGCGGCTGGCCGACCTGCTCGCCGAGGCCGGGATCGAGGTCTACCCGATGCACCTGCCCGGGGCGACCACCGAGAAGATCCGGTTGCGGGCCGGCGGGCAGACCCTGCTGCGGCTGGACCGGGGCGGCGACCCGCAACCGCCGGGCGAGCCACCCCCGGCCGCGCTGGACGTGCTCACCCGCGCCCGGGCCATCCTGGTCAGCGACTACGGGCGCGGGCTGGTCCGGCAGCCGACGCTGCGGGCGGCGCTGGCCGAGGCGTCCGCCACGGTCGTCTGGGATCCGCACCCACGCGGCCCGGCCGCCGTGGCCGGGGCCCGGCTGGCCACCCCCAACGTCGCCGAGCTGCGGCAGCTCA
>NZ_JAEVHJ010000437.1:0-4403 GCF_016802855.1 Micromonospora sp. ATA51
GACGCTGCGGCTCGGACGACACCCGAAGATCATGCCAGCACGCCAGCCACAGTGGACAACAGGTCCCGATCAGCGACTCACCTCAGGCTGAACACGTACCACGAGCGACCTTCACGACGGCCTTTTGGCGCCTGTTCGATCCCTTGATCTTCCGGGAAAGGGTTTGCTGCAACCGCCTGAGCTTGCGGGCGGCGCGGCGCAGGAACTTCGGCGCCGTGACCTTCGTGCCGTCGGACAGGACGGCGAAGTGGGTCAGGCCCAGGTCGATGCCAATCTCCGACTCGACCGGCGGCAACGTTTCGTCCTCGGCCGTGGTCACCACGAACGAGGCGAAGTACCGGCCCGCCGCATCCTTAATGATCGTCACGGATGACGGGTCCGAGGGAAGCCGGCGCGACCAGCGCACGGGCAGGTCGCCGATCTTCGGCAACCTGAGCCGGCCGTTGTCCAGCACGGCGAACCGGGAGTTCTTGGTAAACCGGATCGCCTGCCGGTTGTCCTTTCGTGAGCGGAACCGGGGCGGCGCCACAGTGCGTCCCTTGCGCTTCCCGGTGACCGAGGCGAAGAAGTTGCGGTACGCCGCGTTCAGATCAGCGAGGGCCTGCTGGAGGACGACCGATGAAACCTCGCCCAGCCACGCCCGCTCCGCTGTGGTCTTGGCCTGGGTGATGATGTGCTTGGACAGATCCCCGTCCGACACGTACGGCTGATTGTTCTCCCGCGCCGTCTGCCGTGCGCGCAGCCCGTCGTTGAAGACCACCCGAGCGCACCCAAACGCCTTCGCCAGCGATCTGCGCTGGCCCGGGGTCGGGTATACGCGGTAGTTGTAACGGAGCACCACCCCCACAGCGTGCCATCGATGCATGGCTGACTTAAAGAACATTCGCGTGTCTCGCGCTGAATGCGTCAAGGGTCCCAGGATCTGGCACGCCACTGCTACCGGGCCAACCGGTTCCTGCGTCGGTGCATCGAGCAGCAAACCGCCTGCCTAAAGCACCCGCGGACCGGGTCCTCCCGCGCGAACCTTCACCCCTGCCCCTGAAGGGAGTACCCGCCCGCATTCTGATAGCGGATCCAGCCCGCCCCCGCACGGCCGCCAATCCCCGCCGACATCGACGGGGATCGGGGCCGTAGTTCGTCCGCGCACCGATCAAGATCGGCCCGCGCTCCGGTTGGCGCGGAGCGTCGAGCCGGCCTTGAGAGGAATTGGACAGCTCCCAGGTGCACTGGCAGCGGCCCGAGGAGAGGCCCGCGGCCACACAACGGGAAGGTGGTGCTGATGAGCGAATCGGACGCCGACGTCGGCGCGGTCGTCACCGGCATCGGGGTCACCGCGCCGACCGGCATCGGGATCCACGCGCACTGGCAGTCGGTGCTGGACGGCAAGACGGGGATCGGCAGGATCACCCGCTTCGACCCGGAGAGCTACCCCGTCCGGTACGCCGGGCAGGTCCCCGGCTTCGCCGCGCGGGAGCGGGTGCCCGGCCGGTTGATCCCGCAGACCGACCACTGGACGCACCTGGCCCTGGCCGCCGCCGACGACGCCCTGGGCGACGCCGGCGTCGACCCGGCCGGGCTGCCGGAGTACGAGATGGCGGTGGTCACCTCCAGCTCCTCCGGGGGCACCGAGTTCGGCCAGCACGAGATGGAGCGGCTGTACCGCAACGGCCCGTCCTGGGTCGGGGCGTACCAGTCGATCGCCTGGTTCTACGCGGCGACCACCGGTCAGGTGTCGATCCGACACGGCATGCGCGGTCCCTGCGGGGTGATCTGCGCGGAGCAGGCCGGTGGGCTGGACGCCCTCGGCCAGGCGCGCCGGCTGGCCCGCTCCGGTTACCGGCTGGTGGTCAGCGGCGGCACCGACGCGTCGCTCTGCCCGTACGGCCTCAGCGCGCAGCTGGCCACCGGCCGGCTCTCCACGGTGGACGACCCGACCCGGGCGTACCTGCCCTTCGACGCCGGGGCCAGCGGGTACCTGCCCGGCGAGGGCGGGGCCATCCTGATCGTGGAGAACGGTCGGCACGCCCGCGAGCGCGGGGCCGGCGAGGGCTACGGCAGCATCCTCGGCTACGCGGCCGGCTTCGACCCGCCGCCCGGCTCCGGGCGGCCCCCGGCGCTGCGCCGGACCGTCACCGCCGCGCTGGCCGACGCGCGGCTGGCGCCGGACGACGTCGACGTGGTCTTCGCCGACGCCGCCGGCAGTCCGGACCTGGACGCGGCCGAGTCCGCGGCGATCACCGCGGTGTTCGGCCAACGCGGGGTGCCGGTCACCGCCCCGAAGACCCTCACCGGCCGGCTGTACGGCGGCGGCGCGCCGCTGGACGTCGCCACCGCGCTGCTCGCGGTCCGGGACGGGGTCGTCCCGCCCACCGTCGGGGTGACCCGCCCGGACCCGGACCTGGACCTGGTCCTCGGTGAGCCCCGGGAGCTGCCGCTGCGGCGGGCCCTGGTGCTGGCCCGGGGCCACGGCGGCTTCACCGCCGCCATGGTGGTCGGGACGTCCCGCCGCCCTTGACCGTCACCCACCGATCCACGACGAACGGAGCGAGAGCGATGACGAGCTTCACCCTGGACGACCTTCGCGAGCTGCTGGGCAGCATCGCCGGGGTCGACGAGTCCACCGACCTGTCCGGCGACATCGCCGACGTGCCGCTGGCCGACCTGGGTTACGACTCACTGGCCATGCTGGAGCTGGCCGGCCACGTGCAGCGGCGCTACGGGGTGCCGATCCCGGACGAGGCGGTGGAGCGGATGACCACCCCGCGCGGCACCGTCGACTACATCAACGCGCAGTTCGCGACGGTGGGCTGAGATGGCCGGGCACACCGACAACGCGGTGGTCATCGACGCCCCGCTGGAACTGGTCTGGGAGTTGACCAACGACATCGAGTCGTGGCCGCGACTGTTCAGCGAGTACGCCGAGGCCACTGTGCTGGACCGCCGGCCGGACGGCTCGGTGCTGTTCCGGCTCGCCCTGCACCCCGACGAGAACGGCAAGGTCTGGTCCTGGGTCTCGGCCCGGGCGGCCGACCGGCAGACCTGGACGGTCCGCTCGCACCGGGTGGAGACCGGAGTCTTCAAGTACATGTCGCTGTTCTGGGAGTACACGCCGGTCGAGGGCGGGGTGCGGCTGCGCTGGGTGCAGGACTTCGAGATGAAGCCCGGCGCCCCGCTCGACGACGCCGGGATGCAGGAGCGGCTCAACCGCAACACCGCCGTCCAGCAGCAGCTGATCAAGGAGAAGGTCGAGGCCGCCGCCCGCCGGGGCGTACCGGTCAGCTGAGCGCCCGGCCCGGGCGCACCGGGCGCGGCGAACCGACATGGAGGAACCACGATGGATCTGGAACTGGCCGGAAAGAAGGCCCTGATCACCGGGGGCACCCGGGGCGTGGGCCGGGGCATCGTCCTGGCCCTGGCCCGGCACGGTGTCGACGTGCTCACCTGCTACCGGCAGGAGAGCGAGGCGGTCACCTCGCTGGAACGCGA
Organism: Micromonospora sp. ATA51; assembly: GCF_016802855.1. Classification (NCBI taxonomy): domain Bacteria; kingdom Bacillati; phylum Actinomycetota; class Actinomycetes; order Micromonosporales; family Micromonosporaceae; genus Micromonospora; species Micromonospora sp. ATA51. Next base: position 3,487 of record NZ_JAEVHJ010000437.1, read on the forward strand.
GCTCAAGGAGATCGGCGGCCAGCACCACCTGGTCCGCGCCGACCTGGCCGACCCGGAGCAGGTCGGCACGCTGATGGCCGAGACGCGCAGCCGGTTCGGCCGGCTCGACCTGGTGGTCAACAACGCCGGCGCGATCAGCCACGTGCCGTACGAGCAGCTCACCTTGACGCAGTGGCAGCAGGTGATCGACACCAACCTGACCGCGGTGCACCTGGTCACCCAGGCGGCCATCCCGATGATGACGGCCGGCGGCTCGGTGGTGAGCATCGGCTCGAAGTCCTCGGAGGTGGGCATCCCGCTGCGGGCCCACTACACGGCCACCAAGGCGGCGCTGCGCGGCCTGACCCGCTCGCTGGCGAAGGAGTACGGAGCGAAGGGGCTGCGCTTCAACGTGCTCGCCCTCGGGGTCATCCGTACCGAGGCGATGGACGCGATGCCGGCGCAGCAGCGCGAGCTGCTGACGAAGCGCTACCAGGACAAGACCGCGCTGGGCCGGCTCGGCGAGCCGGACGAGGTGGCCGGGGCGGTGCTCTGGCTGGCCAGCGACCTGTCCCGGTACGTCACCGGCGCCACCGTGCACGTCGACGGGGGGATCTCCTGATGGCCGAGGGACCGTTCCGGGTGATGCTGCGGATGCAGATCAAGCCCGGCATGCAGGAGGAGTTCGAGCGGGTCTGGCTGGAGGTCGGCGACTCCGTCACCAGCCACCCGGCGAACCTGGGGCAGTGGCTCTCCCGCGACGAGGAGGAGGGCGTCTACTGGATCGTCAGCGACTGGGTGGACGAGCCCCGGTTCCGCGAGTTCGAGCACAGCGACCGGATCTTGCCGGTGCGGTTCCTAACCATCGATCAACCGCCAGACGGCCTCCTGCATGAGGTTGCCGATGATCGTGCGGGCCAGCGTCTGGAACACGGGAA
>NZ_JAEVHJ010000438.1:0-4387 GCF_016802855.1 Micromonospora sp. ATA51
CCGCACCTACGGTTGCCAGGATGAACCCACCACCAGCGGCCCGACCAGCCCCAGCCCAACCACCCACCTCGGCGGTCCGAGGCGGAGCCTCACTGGTGCTTTCACCACAAACGTTGGCCGGGTTGGTCGGGGTTGGGAAATGTCGCAGGGCTGGTGTTGGCGATGTGTGGGCGTGTGTGTTGGAGGTCGACGCGTGCCGGCGCCGATGGCGGGACGCGCCGCTGGTGGGCTATCAGCAGTTGTGTCGGGAGCTGTCCGGGTCGGTCACGGCACGTTCACCGTCGACGGCCGGTGCGCGCGGCGGAGGCCCGCCACATGCTCGGCGCGGTGCTGGCCGAGTACGCAGAGACCGCGCCCCGGTGACCCCGGGCCGGTGGCGACGACCGATCGCCACCACCGGCCGGGGTACGGACCTCAGGCGTCCTCGCCGGCCCCCGCCGGGAGCACCCGGTCGGCCTCGGCGCCGGCGCCGGCCAGCACCCTCGCCTGCTGCGGCCAGGTGGCCAGGCTGGGCGCGGCGCGCAGGCCGGCGGCGCGGACTGTCTCCCGCAGCGCCGCCTCGTCCAGGTCGCCGAGCTGACGGTAGGTGCGGATTCCGGCGGTCTGCAGGGCGGCGGCCAGCTTCGGCCCGATGCCCTGGATCCGCCGGAAGTCGTCCGCGGTCTCCGCGGGGGCGCGCCGTTCGTCGCCGCGACGGCGACCGACTCCGGCTGGGCCGGCGTGGTCGGGGCGGGCGGCGTGAAGTCGTCCTCGACGGCGGCCCGGGGAGCCGGGACGACGACCGGCGCGACGAGCTCCTCGGCCTGCGGCGTGTGCTGCTCGGCCGCCTCGGCGTCGGCGACCACGGTGGCCGGACGTGCGGCGGGCTCGGCGTCTCGGTCGACTCGACCTCGGCGGTCACCGGCGTCGCCGGCTCGTCGGCGTTGCTCGGCTCGACCTCGGCGAGCGGTGCGGCGTCGACTCGGCCGGCGCGGTGGCCTCCGACGCGGCCTCGACCTCGGCCGGTGCCGCCTCGGTGGCGTCGGCCCGCTCGGCGTCGGCCGGCGGCAGGGCGGTGGCGTCGGCGGCCAGGGTGGCGGCGGCCGGGGGAGCGTCGTACTCGGCCGGGGCCGGCTCCTCGGTGACCGCGGCGGCGGGGGCACCTCGGCCACGACGGCCGCGGCCGCTCGTGGTCGACGGTGGCGGTGGTCGGGGCGCTGACCTCGGCGGCGTCCGCCACCGGGTCACCCTCCACGATGGGCGCGTCGGGCCGTCGGCCGCCTGGCGACCCCACAGCAACCACCCGCCGGCGAGGCCCACCAGCAGGGCCAGGATCAGGATCAGCCATTGCCCGAAAGTCGACGGCACGGCAAACCTCCCTCTTATGTACGTGAACGACAGTCGTGAGAAAACCGGGGGCAGCTTCGCACACGTGCGTCGTGGACGACAGGGAGGTCGGCGGCTTGCGTCCCTGCTGGGACACGTCGTGCCGGCGGGTGGTGACGGGATGACCGAGCGTGTGCCGTCGCGACGGACCGGCGGGGGCGCCCGGACCGCGGTGCAGGACGGGCCCGGAGAGTCGGTGTCAGCGCACCGGGTCGGACGCCGGCGCGGTGGTGGCGTCCCAGGTGTAGAAGCAGCCGGCGACGGCGTCCCGGGGGGAGCCCCAGGTCGGCAGGTACGGCGACGTGTGCGCGGAGAGCCGTTCGTTGACCTGCCGGTAGAGCGGGTGGTTGCGCACCCCGGCCACCGCGTCCGGGTCGACGTCCGCCGTCTCCATCAGGTGTACGCACAGGTCGTGCAGGCAGTACAGCGACCGGTGCCGGACGCCGGCGAGGCCGGGCAGCTCCGTCGCGTCTGACTCGGCGAAGATCTGCGCGACCCGCCCCTCCGCTCCCGGGACGATGCGGCTGACGATCAACAGACGACTCATCGGGGGACCCCTCTCGCCGGTGGTGCCCCTGACCCAGCCCGAGGACGTCGGACACCTTGTCGGGCCACCATGCCCGGCCGCTGTCACCTCCCCGTCACGCGGGGAGAGCGGCCGGTGACGCCGGAGCGGGGTGCGGGTGGCCGGCTGGCGTGCCGGATCGGGGCGAGGGTCTCGTCGAGCAGCGCGCACATCGCCGGGGAGGGCTCCAGGCGCAGCTCCCGCAGCAGCAGGTCGCGGTAGACGTAGAAGGCGTGCACCGCCTCGAAGGCGTTCCCTTCCGCGAGGTGGATCCGGACGACCAGGCGGTGGGGCGTCTCGCGGAGCGGCTCGGCGGCCATCGCCTCCAGGGCGGCCTCCAGCGCCTCCCCGTGCCGGCCCGCCGCGAGATGGTTGCCGGCGAGTTGTTCGAGCATGTGCAGCCGGAGCTGGCGCAGCCGTTCGCGTTCCAGCAGGACCCAGTCGTCGTACCAGCCGGGGAGCAGGTCGTGGCGGCCGGCGACGCGGACGGCGTCCGGCACCTCCCCGTCGCGGACCCGGGACGCGACGTCGACCAGTTCGTCGGTGTCGAGGTGGACGGTCGGGTCGAGCCGGACGGTGTCCCCGTCGGTGAGCAGCGGGCAGCAGGGGTCCTGGCGCAGCCGCCACAGCGCGGTACGCAGCGACGACAGCGCCCGCTCCTCGGACGTCTCCGGCCAGAGCAGTCCGGCCAGGTGGCTGCGGGTCGCGGCCGGGCGCAGGCCGATCAGGGCGATGACCCGTTGCAGTCCCCGCGGTACCACCACCGGCACGTCGTCGTGCAGCAGCCGGAAACCGCCGAGCAGCTGTAGCGACACCCGCGGCGCGGGTCCGGCGCCGGCCGTCGGCATTTTGGAATGACCGGTCACCGGCGCACCCCCTGCCCCGGACTCCTCGTCCCGACCGTCCTCGTTGCCCCGGTGCGCGGCTGCCCGCGACGCCGATGTCGGAACGGCTCCGCCGCGGCGGCGACGTCGGATGTCCGGCGCCGTCCGGGCTGACCGAGACGGAGATTATCAATGATGATTACACTCAGTCAACCTATTCGTCGTTAATGTGACCGTCCAGTGCGGTCGGTTCGCAGCGGTCCTGAACTGCGAATATTTGTCGCTATGCGCTGGGTGTCGCAAGGGGACGCATAGCCCCGGCACAGTTTGCGTCAACACAGCGTCACCGAATCTCTACCTCCCGCGCTCAGCTCGGGTGACGCTGCGGTGACGTCCCCGTCGGCATCGTGTCGGCAGTCGTCCGGCCGACCGGAACCCGCCCGAGGGGGAGACGCTTCATGGACCGTTCGCTCATCGTCGCGAAGGTGCTGCCCACCGCCGAGGACCAGGTCGCCGAGATCTTCGCCGAGTCCGACGCGACGGAGCTGCCGCGTCTGGTCGGCGTCCGGCACCGCTCGCTGTACCGGCTGCACGACCTCTACGTCCATCTGCTGGAGACGGAGCTGCCGGCCGAGGGCGCGGTGGAGGACGCCCGCGGTCATCCCGAGTTCGTCCGGATCAGCACGCGATTGCGGCCGTTCATCTCGCCGTACCTGCCGGACTGGCGCTCGCCCCGAGACGCCATGGCCCACTGCTTCTACCGGTTCGACGCGCCCGGGCGGCGGCCGTGACCACCACCGCGCCCCGCGACGAGCAGCTCTGGTCCCGCTGCGCCGGCTGCTCCTCGCTGCTGTACCGCAAGCGGCTGCGCCGCAACCTCGACGTCTGCCCCGAGTGCGGCACGCACTCCCGCCTGGACGCCCCGGCTCGGGTGGCCCAGCTGGTCGACCCGGACTCGTTCACCGCGCTGCCCGAGCGGGCGGTGGAGGTGGACCCGATCGGCTTCGTCGACGCGCTGCCGTACCCGCACCGGCTGACCGCGGCGCGGGCCGGCACCGGGCTGGACGAGGCGGTGGTCTGCGGCACCGCCGCCGTCGGTGGGCACCGGATCGCGCTGGCGGTGATGGACTTCCGGTTCCTCGGCGGCAGCCTGGGCTGCGCGGTCGGCGAGCTGATCACCCTGACCGCCGAGCGGGCGCTCGCCGAGGAGGTGCCCCTGGTGCTGGTCACCGCCTCCGGCGGGGCCCGGATGCAGGAGGGGGCGCTGTCGCTGATGCAGATGGCCACCGTGAGCCAGGCCGTCGCCGGGCTGCGCGAGGCGGGACTGCTCACCGTCAGTGTGATCACCGATCCGACGTACGGCGGGGTGGCGGCCTCGTTCGCGACGAACACCGACGTGGTGCTCGCGGAGAGCGGCGCGCGGATGGGCTTCGCCGGCCCACGGGTGATCCGGCAGGTCACCGGCGCCGCGCTGCCGGAGGGCTTCCAGACGGCCGAGTTCCTGCTGCGGCACGGGCAGGTCGACATGGTGGTGCCCCGGCACGCGCTGCGCGGGCGGCTGACGGCGCTGCTGGCCGCCGCCCGGGACGGTCGCCCGGGCCCGCCGGCGCCCGCCCGTGCCCCGGCAGGAGCC
>NZ_JAEVHJ010000439.1:0-4345 GCF_016802855.1 Micromonospora sp. ATA51
CCGGCTCCAGGATGGCCGGGGCTCCGTCGGCGGGTCGCCGTCCGTGGGTGGTTGCGCAGAGCCATCCCGCCTGCCATCGACCCGGGCGAGCCGAGCAGACCGCCGCCCGACCCGCCAGCGTCCGAACGGGCGTCAAGGTCCGCTTGACGTGGCGGGTCGGGCGGCGGCCCGCTCTCCAGACGGGCGGGTCGACGGCGATGGGATGGCAACAGCGCGCAGTGTCCGGGCGTGCCCGATGCGTGCCCGTCACAGAGGTCAAGACCCCGGGCGACGACCTAACGGTCACCTTCGGCGCAACAACACAAGGCCAACGGCGAGAGCCGACAAGCCGACAAACGTGGCATAGAACAGGGTGGTGAGCCAGAAGCCGAGCCGTTCATCCAGGTGGAGCATCCAGCGGGCGAAGCCTCCGACGAGCCCTGCTGTAAGAGTTCCTAACAGAAGTGATCTACGCCTCTTCCGTCCTTTGCGGACAGTGATTTACGATGTCTGGCCGTGAGGCGTGGTGAGCAGCCGCCGTGGATCGTGCCGGACGGGTTGTGGCAGCGCATCGAGCCGTTGCTGCCCAAGCCTGTGCTCCGCGATCCCGGGCGTCCGGGACGGAAACGGATCCCGGATCGGCAGGTGTTGTCCGGGATCCTGTTCGTGCTGCACACCGGCATCCAGTGGGAGTTCCTGCCCCAGGAGCTCGGGTTCGGGTCCGGGATGACCTGCTGGCGGCGGCTCGAGGAGTGGAACCGGGCCGGGGTATGGCAGCAGCTGCACGAACTACTGCTCGCCGAGCTGCAGGCCGCGGGAAAGCTGGACTGGTCCCGGGCGGTCATCGACTCCTCCCACGTCCGTGCCGCCAGACGCGGCCCAAAAGCGGACCGAGCCCGGTCGACCGCGCCCGAGCGGGCTCGAAGCACCACGTCCTGACCGAGGGCGCTGGCATCCCCCTGTGCGCGTCGCTGACCGGCGGCAACCGCCACGACGTCACCCAACTGCTGCCGCTGATCGACAAGGTCCCACCGGTCCGCGGCCGGCGAGGCCGCCCCGCCGGCGCCCCGACGAACTGTTCGCCGACCGGGCCTACGACCACGACAGGTACCGCAAAGCGGTACGGGCCAAGGGCATCCGCCCGCGGATCGCCCGCCGCGGCACACCACACGGCTCCGGGCTGGGCGTCTACCGGTGGGTGATCGAGCGAACGATCGCCTGGTACCACGGCATGAAGCGACTCCGCATCCGGTGGGAACGCCGCGACGACATCCACGAAGCCTTCCTCAGCCTCGCGACCTGCATCATCACGTACCGACACGTCGTACGACTTTGTTAGGACCTCTAAAGGCCGCCACGCCCACAAGAAGCCTGTCCCCGGTGGAAAGGCGCGTCTGCCCTGGATTCGTCGACCCCATGTCAGCCTCATCTGCGCGTTGAAAGGAACTCCGTGGCGACTGTAGAACACGCCCACAACCTTGAGCCTCAAGGTCAGGAGGCGGCCCGGCGGTGGGGCACACAGGGGGCACAAGACACCGTCAAATGTTGTCGACGATTGACCAGCGACGGCAAGCTCGGAGGCCGTGTGAGCATCGGTCGAGCACCATTCCCGCTGGTGGGCCGATCGCGGCTCGGAGTTCCGCTTCAACGTCTGACCCTCGGGCTGGGTGACCAACTGGGTGACGACCGGGGCGACTGACGCCGGACGCCCACGGACGATGGTGGACTGTTCCGGCAGCTCGCCCCGGCTACTCGCCCAGCTCATCGACGGCTGATCATTCTTTCGGGACGGACGAGTCAGGCACCGGTCTGCTGTTCCAGTTGCCGACGAGCATCCCGCCACAGGTGCTCGAACTCCCTGGGGGACAGGCTTTCCAAGGCAGGTTCCAACGCGGAGCCGGGTGGAGGAAACGGGGCCTCCGGCACAACCCCGTACCGGCGTTCGTACTCGGCTACCGCGCCCACGGTCCCTGAGTCACGAGCGATGAGCACCTCTGCAAGCGACGCCGCCGCCAAGAAGACCCCGCCCGATCCACGCAGCTCAACGTGACGCAGCGCCCACCGATCGGCGTCCAGCTCGTCGTAGCTCCAACGGTCGTCATCCGGCCAGTACCAACGGACGTAGGTGAGCATGTGGCCATTGTCGCCCGAAGCCTGTGGCAGCTTCGCCGACGGGCTGGGGCACACAGGGGGCACAAGACAGCGTGAAATGACGTCAAGGAGCGACCAACGACGTGAGCCCCAGGACGATCCTGGCCAGCGCTGTAGGCACGTCTTAGCAGGTCATGGGCAGGCCACTCTTCCGCTTCAACGTATGACCATCGGGCCGGGAGACCGGGGGATGGTCGGCAGTCGGTAGGCGTGCTTCCATGACTGCATGACCAAGACCGGCGTGCGGCCGACTTCCAAGCAGGTTGCTCAGTTGGGTGCGTGGTTCCTGGTCTTCGGCTTGGGTGTCCTCATGATCGAGGTTTGGGTGGGCGACCATCCGTTCAGAGGGAGCCGGCGTCATGGGGCCTCGGGGAGACCTTCTCTGTGATGGGGGGCGCGTTCCTCTGCTGGGCCGCGCTGCGTCATCGACAGCAGCGGTGACAGCAACCGGCCCGGATGAAGACGACCAAGGCCGGCGTCGCACGGACGGTCGGCCGAGGCGGGAGACGGTCCGGGACGCCGCCGGACGACGCGCCTAGAACTTACAAACGAGGGGTCACCGGGTCGCGGGAGGCGCTTGTGCCAGGTCGACGAGGACAATGTCTAGGCAGCGCTCGGATTACATAAAGCGCCACATGAGGAGGCCGGCCGTGGTCAAGGTGCTGCAGTCGCGTATCGATTGGAACCTTCGGTGATTCCGGTCCGCGCTCGTCGAGCTGCGCGACCTGCTACGCCGGCATTACAACGAGCACTGGGCACAGTGGGCGGATCGAGCGCTTACCCGCTTGGATGCTCGGGATGCGGCTGGCCTCGATTACTGGCTGGACGCATACGGCGGCATGGGAAGCATCAACGATCTGTCGATCAACTGGAGCGGGTCGCTGTCGCCGGATCGAGGGCGAGCCGTCTACGAGCGGATCGAGGAACTCCGAGGGCTGTGTTACAGCCTGGCGGCTCAGCTCAAGGTCGACATTCAGAAGTCTCGGCAGCAATGACCATTCGAGCGTGCCCGATCCATGCACGATCCAACGGTCAACACCGGCCAACAGCGGCACATAGACAGCCTCAACCTGAACGCTCCGTGCTCATCCAGCCAGGCCATACGGCTACCCACCGTGTAGATCAATCCGATTCCCAAGCTGATGCTAGGCACCTTCCAAACTGACCGTGCGAGGATGAGTGACCATGAGCCCCAACACTTGGAGCTTGCTCGACGGCAGAGTGGAGCGAGCAAAGCGCTCATGGCCAAAGATCAAGTCGGTACTGCCTGTGGGTGAACGAGTCCGGGCGCGGGTCCTCGCGGCGATGCCGTTCGGCGTCTTCGTCGAGATCGAGGCTCAGCCGGATGCGCTGGGCCTGGTGGAGATAACCACGCTCCCGCGCGGCAGCGAGCTTCCAGCTGTTGGCGTCTACCTCGATGCGGTCGTGGTCAGCCATGCCTCTCACAACTGGCAGGTGAGACTACGGCCAGCCGAAGTCGAAGCCGGCGGCTGAGTGACTAACCGGGTGACGATCGGGGTGTACCGGGCTGGACATCTGTGGACGACAACGGACACCAGCGCCAGGGTCTGGCCCAGGTCGGCGCAGGTAGAGACACCCTGATCGTTGCCTGGGGGTCAAGGAGTCGGGGCACTTGATCAACGCCATGCGACCTCGTCGACCTCAAATCCCGTGCCCGCAGCGTGCCCGATGCAGCGGTCAGCATGGGGCAGCGAGGGACGCCCGGCCGCCGGAGGTTGACAGGCGAGAAGATCTTCACGTTTCGCGTTCGCATCGGTACTCTTCGCAACCATGGCATCTCGCGGCGAGTCGAAGCTTTGGCAGTACTGGGGTTATGGCGTCCTAGCTGTGCTCCTGTTGTCCCTCGGTAGCAACGCGTTCGGTCCCGGCATCTACGCGGTCCTCGTCGGCCTTCTGCTCGTCTTCGTCCTCTTCCAAGCTCCGGTCTACTGCGGGGCGATCAACCGGAAGCGCGGTGGCGGCGTTGAGTTCTGCCGCAACAACTCGGCTGGCCTGATTCTCGGCTGCCACCTTCGACAGCACAAATGGCAAAAATTCGGACGTGACTGGTGGTCTCTAGGCTGGCGTCAGAAGTCCAAAGGCATCTGGACCGGAGGTACGTATTCAGCCTGAGGTGAGTCGCTGATCGGGGCCTGCTGTCCACTGTGGCTTGGCTGACTGGCATGATCTTGGTGTGCAGCCCGGGTCGCAGCTT
>NZ_JAEVHJ010000440.1:0-4338 GCF_016802855.1 Micromonospora sp. ATA51
GGCCGTCCTGGGCGCGGGGCCCGGCGCCGGCCCGGCGGGTGGCACCGCCGCCTGTGCCGGCCGCCGGCCCGGGCGCCTCGCGAGTTGCGGGGCATGTGGATCACGACGGTGAACAACATCGACTGGCCGAGTCGGCGCGGGCTGCCGGCCGAGACGGTGCGGGCGGAGTTCCGGGGCTGGCTGGACCTGGCCGTGCGGCACCACCACAACGCGGTCTTCGTGCACGTGCGGCCGAGCGGGGACGCGCTCTGGCCGTCCAGCTACGCGCCGTGGTCGGAGTGGCTGACCGGGCGACGCGACAGCCGCGACCCGGGCTGGGACCCGATGGAGTTCATGGTGGGCGAGGCGCACGCCCGCAACCTGGAGTTCCACGCCTGGTTCAACCCGTACCGGGGCGGGCAGCCGGCCACGGTGGGCGGGCCCGGCCCTCGGCTGGACCAGCTCGCGCCGACCCACCCGCTGCGGCGGCACCGCGACTGGGTGGTGACCTATCCCAGCGCCGACCGTCCCGGCAGCCGCCTCTACTTCAACCCGGGTGTCCCGGAGGCGCGCACGTTCGTCGAGGACTCGATGCTGGAGGCGGTCCAGCGGTACGACGTCGACGGAGTGCACTTCGACGACTTCTTCTACCCGTACCCGGAGGCCGGGCAGGACTTCCCGGACGACGCGGCGTTCGCCCGGTACGGCGGGCGGTTCGCGGACAGGGACGCCTGGCGCCGGGACAACGTGAACACGCTGGTCCGCGAGATGAGCGAGCGGATCAAGGCGATCAAGCCGTGGGTGAAGTTCGGGATCAGCCCGTTCGGCATCTGGCGTAACGAGCGCACCGACCCGGCCGGCTCGGCGACCGCGGGCCTGCAGAGCTACGACGACATCTACGCCGACACCCGGCTCTGGGTGCGGAAGCAGTGGCTGGACTACGTCGTGCCCCAGCTCTACTGGCACATCGGGTTCGGCAAGGCCGACTACGCCAAGCTGCTGCCGTGGTGGGCGGCCACGGTGCAGGGCACCCGGGTGCAGCTCTACATCGGCCAGGCCGACTACCGGGTGGGCGAGCGCGGCGCCTGGCGCGACCCGGCCGAACTGGACCGCCAGCTCGCCCTCAACCGCCGATACGGCGTGCGCGGAAGCGTGCACTTCAGCGCCAGGCAGGTCCGCGCCGACAAGCTCGGGGCGGTCAGCCGGTACAGCAAGGCGCACTACGGGGGCCCGGCGCTGGTGCCCGCGATGGCGCAGCTACCGGCGGCGCCGCCGGCCGCACCGGCGGTCACCGCAGCGCGGCGTGCGGACGCCGGCGGGGTGGTGCTGACCTGGCGCGGGGACGGCGCGACGAGTTACGCCGTCTACCGGGTGGACGGCGACGCGGCCCGGCTCGTCGGCACCGCCCGGGGCGCCGGCTGGGTGGACCGCACCGTCCCGGCCGACCGCCCGCTCTTCTACTGCGTGTCCGGACTGGACCGCAGCGGAAACGAGGGCCCACTCAGCGCGCCGGTGGCCGTCGCCGCGCAGTAAGGGTCCGTGGCGTCCGGTGGCCGAACGCGGGTGGTGGCGGGTCACCATACGCAGGATCGGGGCAGGAAAGCCCACGCGATCCCTGCGGCGAAACGGTTCCCGGTCCACTTCGCCATGATCCACTGACGGTCCTTGGTGACGTACCGGATGTCGATGCTGGCGCCGGCCGGTGCGGTACCGAGTCGATGGACGGCGACCGCCGGTCCCGACCCGTAGGCTGCGGCGGCGCCGATGTTGCCGTAGGCGGTGCAGGTGGTGCGGGCCGTGGTGGTCTTGAGTCCGCCGCCCTTGTTCTCGCTCCACACCCCGTACGGGCTGCACAGCGGGTCGACGCTGTTGGCAGTGCAGAACACCTGCTCGGAGTGCCACCAGCGCAGCTGGTCCGGGGACCCGTCGGCGTTGCTGGAGCCGACCACGTTGGGGCCGCCGGCACAGCTCGAGGACATGAAGCCGGTGCGCTCGATGGCGAACTTACGGGTGCCGTAGGCGTAGGCGCACCCGTCGAAGCTGCCGCCGGCGTACCCCCAGGGCCAGCGGGTGATGCCCTCGGTGTTGCCGGCGCTGGCGTCACCGGTGTCGCGGATGTCCATGTGGTCGAAGCTGGACTTGACGACGCCGTCGGCGAAGACGAAGTCACGGGCGAACAGGTAGCCCACCATCGGCCCGTTGGCCTTGTAGCTCAGCAGCACCCAGCCTGGTCCCATGCCGGTCTGCGCCCACGAGTCCTCGGCCGCGGTCTGTACCCGGTTGACGCCGTACCCCCAGGCCACGGCCGGCGACGGGGCGACCAGGGCGGTCACCGCCATGACGACGGCCAGCACCAGACCGGACCTTGTCGCGCTACGTCGCCAGCCCATCGTCACTCCTCGATGAAGGTTAGGCGACAACCTACAACGACAGCTGACGATGTGGCAATCTCCTTCTCCCGCGGCTTGCAGGAAACCTGCGGACCTTGTCCGCATCTTGCATACATCTTTCAGGCCCTGCTACCTTGGCGCGCACACCCTTCCAGGGAAAGGGATCAATATGCGATTGCTACCCAAGGCCGTCGCGATGGCCACGGCACTGGGCATCATGTTGGTCGCGCCGTCCGCTGCCCAGGCCTATGTCGTGCCGCGCCACGCCATCAACATCTGCCAGAGCGCCAGCTTCTACGACAACTACGACTCGGTCTCGGGCCCGTACGGCCTCAAGCGGGTGCTGTACTACGGCGACAAGATCGGTCACACGCCCGGAGCCCACCCGGTCTACAACGGCTGGGCGGCCACCTTCGACTTCGGCCCCAACGACTGGGGCTACATGCGCATCGAGTGCATCGGAGGCTACGACTCATGGTGACATCGCCATCCCGGCCCGTGCGCGCGGCCCGCTTCGGGGTCGCGGCCGCAACCGCTGCCGCACTGCTGGCGATCGCGTCGCCGGCGCAGGCCGCCAACGGCACCATCGGCGTGCGCGAGACCGTCTGCGCGGACTCGTTGTTCGTACGCACCGACCCGGGAGGCGCCTGGATGGGCACCCTGTATGCCGGGCAGACCTTCCTGGTGCAGGGCCCCAGGAGCGGCGGCTACATCTACGGCTTCGCCTACGGCCACGTCAACCGCAACGGATGGGTGCAGGACGGCTGGTTCTGCTGAGCCCGCCGGCTGTGCCGACCGACGTTGGTCCCGCACCTGCCCAGGCGGGGGCGGGATCAGCGGCGCGTCATTCCCCGGCAGCAGGAAACCGGGTCGTGCGAGTGTGGATCGATACGCCTGGCTACCCTCGGCGGGCTCCTCGCCTCGCACCCGTGCGCCGCCACGGAACTGCCAGGATCAGGACGGCCAGGACGAGGGCAGCGCCGATGCCGAGCCCGGTCGGCCACGCGAACGATGACGACTCCGCTGGCCGACCCTCCGGCTCGCCCTTGACGGGGACCACGGGACGCTCGTTCTTCTTCTCCTCGGGTGTGACCAGGCGGCCGACGGACGCGCCGGGAGGAAGAGCGAAGCCCCAGTTGAGCAGGGCTGTCGCCTCTCCGAAACTCCCCAGCGGCGCGGTCTCCGCGCCGAGCAGGGTCACCGCGAGCCGCCGGCCGTCGCGTTCGGCCACGCCGACGTACGTCTGCCGAGCCAGGTCGGTGAAGCCCGTCTTCCCTCCGAGCGTTCCGGGATATATGCCCAGCAGCGTGTTGTCGTGGGTGATCTGGAATCCCGGCGTTCCCGGCCGTTCCGGTATCTGCGCCACCGTGGTCGCGATGTAGCGCCGAAAGTCTTCCCGGGCGAAGGTGGCCCGCGCGATCAGCGCGAGGTCGTACGCGCTGGTGTATTGACCGGGGCCGTCGAGGCCCGAGGGGGTTGCCGCGTGGGTCTGGTTCGCGCCCAGCCGGCGCGCTTCGTCGTTCATCGCCTGCACGCCACCCTGCCTGCCGGCGTTGCCGCCGCCGACGCGAGCCAGCACGTTGGCCGCGTCGTTCCCCGATCGGAGCAGGAGTCCCAGCCACAGGCTCTCGATCGAGTACCGGCCGCCCTCGACCACCCCCATCAGCGAACTGGCCGGATCGAGATCGCGCAGATCCGCCCGGGTCACCTCGACGACCTGGGTCGGATCGAGGCGGGGCATCAGGGTCGCCGCCAGCAGCAGCTTCTGCACACTGGCCGGCGTTCGGTGCTCGTGGGGGCCGCACCCGCCGAGCACCTCACCAGTGTTCAGGTCCGCCACCAGCCATGAGGTGGCGGTCACCGCCGGCGCCATCGGCGCGTCCGCGGGAACTGCCAGTCCTGAGGTCGCCAGCGCCTGCCCCCCGACTGCCGCCTGGGCGGGGTCGACCGGCGGCGGGGACGGTGGGGC
>NZ_JAEVHJ010000441.1:0-4313 GCF_016802855.1 Micromonospora sp. ATA51
CCGACACCGTCTGGATCAACCCACCCGAACCCGCAACCGATCAACCGCTACCCCAAGCGGCGTAACACCCACTGGTCCCACCGACCTTGACAAGTTCCGGTCCGGCTCCATCCAACCGCGGCGCGGTTAATTCATAGGTTTAGGGTTCGAGTCCCTGGCGGCCCACTCCTCCGCAGGTCAGCGGCCCTGACCGGGATCGCTGTCGCCGCAATCAGGGCCGGTACAGCAGGGCCGCTACCAAGCCCGGGGCGGTTCAGAGGCGGCCGTTCCGGTCTGGTCGCGGTTGTAGTAGTTGAACGGGGTGGGCAGTGGCAAGATTGCGCCATGGCCAACCTCATCTACTCGGCGATCGCCTCGCTCGATGGCTTCACCGCTGACGGCAACGGCGACTTCGACTGGGCGGCGCCCGACGAGGAGGTGCACGCCTTCGTCAACGACAAGGAACGGCCGGTAGGCACCTACCTTTACGGGCGCCGGATGTACGAGACGATGGTCTACTGGGAGACCGCCTCCGCCGGCGACGACCAGCCGGCCGTCGTGCGTGACTACGCGCGGATCTGGCAGGCGGCCGACAAGGTCGTCTACTCGTCGACGCTGGACGCGGTCTCCAGCGCGCGGACCCGGCTCGAGCGGGAGTTCGACCCGGACGCCGTCCGCCGGCTGAAAAAAGCTGCGGAGCGCGATGTCACCGTCGGGGGTCCGGGACTCGCGGCGCACGCGCTCGCGGCCGGCCTGGTGGACGAGTGCCACCTCTTCCTCAACCCCGTCGTGGTGGGCGGGGGGACGCGCGCGTTGTCCGCCGGTCTCCACCTTGAGCTGGAACTGCTGGAAGAGCGCCGGTTCGGCAACGGCGTGGTCTACCTGCGATACCGGGTCGGCTAGAGCCTGTACCGAACTCGTCGGCTGTGGTGCTTGATCTGATCGGCTGTGTCGAGACGAGCGCCGCGCTGGGGCTGGTGCATCGCCGCGGGTGGGTGAAAATGACGGTATGCCGAGCCGTCTTGCCGTCATCGCCATCGACGCCATCCGACCACAACTGATCGCCGACTTTTGGTGCTCGGTTCTCGACTGGCAGGTTGTTGATGAGGATGCTGAGGTGATCACCATCGCAGCCTCCGACCGTTCCTGGCCGGTGATTGACGTGGTGGCTGTGCCAGAGGGCAAGGTGATCAAGAACCGGTTGCATTTCGACCTGCGTGCCGACGGCGTGTCCACCGCGGAGGAGCTTGACCGGTTGCTCACCCTCGGTGCACGACGCGTCGACGTGGGACAGCCCTCCGACGCGAGCTGGGTCGTGCTTGCTGATCCTGAAGGCAACGAGTTCTGCCTGCTATCACGTCCTGTGCAGGAGCTCTAGGACAGCTTCCAGTCAAGCGGGCTGGGGCAGATATCGAAGTCGGCCGAGCGGGTGCAGGTGTCGAAGTTGCGGCGCGTGTCGCCAGAGTGACCGGCGAATAGCCGCTGCTGGATCGATGGCCGGCCAATGTGGTGAAATAGTGCGCACGTGACTCTCTCCAGGGCAGCGACGCCAGGCCCCGTGCGCGGCGTGGGGGTGGTGACAGCCAGGGAGGCGGCGACATGTCCAGCGCGCAGTTGTACGACACCATCGGAGCCACTTATACCGTGACGCGGCGCACCGAGCCGCGGATCGCCGCAAGGGTCCGGGCTGCGCTCGGCGATGCGCGGACGGTATTGAATGTCGGGGCTGGTACCGCCTCCTACGAGCCCGCCGACCGTGACGTCACCGCGGTGGAACCGTCGGCGCTCATGCGTGCGCAGCGCCCCGCAGGCGCAGCGCCGTGCGTGGCTGCCGCTGCGGAAAGCCTTCCGTTCGAGGACCAGTCCTTCGACGCAGCGATGGCATTTGCCACCATCCATCACTGGAAGGACCCGATCGCGGGCCTGCGCGAGATGCGGCGCGTTGCTCGCAGGGTGGTGGTGTTCACGCACGACACCAGTGACACCGGATGGCTTCGTCGGTTCTGGCTTACTCGCGACTACCTTCCTGAAGTCGCGGACCTCCTTGTCGACCGGCCTTCGCTGACCGAGCTGGCCAGCGCGATCGGAGCCCGCGTGGAGCCGGTGCTCATCCCGTGGGACTGCGCTGACGGCTTCTTCGAGGCCTACTGGCGCCGGCCGGAGGAATACCTCGACGAGAACGTTCGTCGCGGGGTATCGGTCTGGGCCAGAGTCGGGCCGGACGCCGAGCAGAGGGCAGTGCACAGCCTCCGTGATGACCTCGCCTCAGGTCGGTGGGCAGAACGCAACCGCGACCTCGTCGATCTCGATGCAGCAGAGCTTGGCCTTCGCCTGCTGATCGCCTGAACCCGCCACATCCGGGTGCGACTTCTCTGCCCGAAGCCATGGGCAGTCCAGGCCCCACTCGCATCGGTCAAACGGTTAGGCTTCGCTGGACACGGTGCGGTAAAGGGCTCGAAGGTCCTCGGGCAGCCGCAGGCCCACGGCGGCCTCAGCGGCGCGGATGTCCTCTTCCGAATGCCCGGCACCGAGGTCGGGCGTGCGCCCAGCGCTCCACCTGCACGTGGCCGTGCCCAGCAGCCGAGCGGTGACCTCGCCGACCCGTTCAGGCTCGCCGCCGGCCCCGCCGCTCGCCAGCGCGGGACCGGGTCCTGTGGAGAACTTCGGCGTGGAAAACGCCCTGATCATGGCCGAATCTGCTAGCCCCCTGGGAGCTGCGGTTGTCGCCAGGCCCGCCGACCGTGTCCCACGAGCGAGTAGCACAAGAACCGCCAGAGGGTCCGTTCGCGGCCTGCCGCCGACGTCATGGTGGGGGAGTAGCCGCCCGTCGCCAGTCCGCGCAGGTCGACGATCCCGTGGTGGGGCTGGCTGAGCTTGGGGCGTAGGTGGCCTGGGGCGTCGCGGGCGGCGACGTGATCAGCGTCCTCCCTCGCTGGCTGGTCGTACGCCACCGGTGGCGCGAGCCGCGGGCGGATTCGTTGTCGCGGATCTCCGCACGCGACGGCCTCTTTCGTACCCACGATGACGTGGGGGCGAATGATGAGACGTGTTCACGGCCGGCGCGGGCGGGGCTGGAGGTGACTCCCGCCCGCCCCCGGGCAAGCGCGGCGGCGGCACCCGTGCTGCGTCGGCCGGTCGCGCCGATGCTCGCGGCGCCGGTCGACGCGGTGCCCGAGGGCCCCGGCCTGGTGCACGAGCCGAAGTGGGACGGCTGGCGGGCGATCGCCTTCCGCGAGACCGACGGGGTGTACCTCCAGTCGCGGGCCGGCCGGAACCTGACCACCTACTTCCCGGACATCACCCGCGCGATCCGGACGGCCATCCCGCCAGGCGTGGTCCTCGACGGTGAGCTGATCGTCTGGGAGCGTGGCCGAACCAACTTCGCGCAGCTGCAGCGACGAGTCACCGCCGGCAGCGCCCTGCTGCGCCTGGCACGCGAGTGCCCCGCCCACTACGTGCTGTTCGATCTCCTCGCGGACGCCGGCGGACAGGTGATCCTGGACCTGCCGCTGTCGCAGCGCCGGGCCCGGCTGGAGCAGCTGCTCGCCGACGCGCCGGCGCAGCTCACCCTGACCCCGCAGACGGCCGACATGCGGCAGGTGTCGGACTGGTTGCTGCACTGGACCGTCGCGGCGGGCATCGAGGGCGTGGTGAGCAAACGCTTGGGCAGCCGGTACGAGCCCGGCCGGCGAGGCTGGTCGAAGTTCCGGACCCGGATCGTCACGGAGGCCATCGTCGGTGGGGTGACCGGCAGCATCAGCAGCCCGGAGACCGTGCTGCTGGGCCGATTCGACCGGCGGGGACGGCTGCGATACACCGGCCGCACCCACCCCCTGACCACCCACCAGGCCGTGGAGCTGGCCGCGCTGCTCGCGCCGCCCCGGATGCCGCGCCCCGGCGCCGTAGCCCACCCATGGCCGGAACCCCTGCCCGCGTCCTGGTCCAGCCAACTGGACCAGCCCGAACCGCTGCGGTACGTACAGGTGGAGCCAACCATAGTGGCGGAAATCGACGCCGACGTGGCGTTCGAGCATCAGCGGTGGCGGCACCGCGTACGGTACGCGAAGGCCCGGCTGGACATGTCGGTCTACGACGTGCCGCTGGTCCTCGGCGAGGGCGAAGACCCGTTCGGAACGCCGAGAGGCTAACGGCGCGGGGGCGACGGCCGAGGAGGTGTCGACTAGTAGTTGACTCTCTGGTCAAGTCTGTTCAGGCTTACCTGCTATGGGTAGCGCTTATCGGATCGGGGAGTTCGCCAAGCGGGTGGGCCGCTCGGTGGGCACGGTGCGTCGCTGGGAGGCGGAGGGGCGGATCAGCGTGCGCCGGCTGCCGTC
>NZ_JAEVHJ010000442.1:0-4257 GCF_016802855.1 Micromonospora sp. ATA51
CTTGGTTGTCGCGGATGATCCGGGTCGAGAGCTTGTGCTGCCAGTCCCGCCGGCTGTCGGCCACCCGGGCGTGCGCCCGGGCGACCTTGACGACGGCCTTGCTGCGATTTGCGCTGCCCCGCTGCTTGCGGGACAGGTCCTGCTGCAACCGCTTGAGTTTGCGGGCCGCCCGGCGCAGGAACCTCGGCGCGGTGATCTTCTTGCCGTTGGACAGGACCGCGAAGTGCGTCAGGCCCAGGTCGATACCCACCTCGCCGTCGACCGGCGGCAGCGGCTCGTCCGCGGGCTGTACGACGAATGAGGCGAAGTACCGTCCGGCCGCGTCCCGGATGACCGTGACCGAGGTCGGCGCCGCCGGCAGTCGCCGGGACCACCGCACCGCCACGTCGCCGATCTTCGGCAGCCGGAGCCGGCCGTTGTCGAGGACCTTGAACCGGGCGTTCGCGGTGAACCGGATCGCCTGCCGGTTGTCCTTGCGCGACCGGAACCGCGGCGGCGCCACCTTGCGGCCCTTGCGCTTGCCGCTCGTCGAGGCGAAGAAGTTGCGGTACGCGGCGTTCAGGTCCGCGAGGGCCTGCTGGAGCACCACCGCCGACACCTCACCCAGCCACACCCGCTCCGGCGTCCGCTTCGCCTCGGTGATGACCCGCTTCGACAGGTCGCCGTCCGACAGGTACGGCTCACCCGCCTCGCGGGCCTGCTGACGTGCGCGCAACCCGTCGTTGAACACCACCCGCGCACACCCGAACGCCCGCGCCAGCGAAGCCTGCTGGCCGGGCGTCGGGTAGACGCGGTAGTTGTACCGAAGCTGCACATCGGACAGTCTGGCATCGGCATATGACAGATATCGGAAGAATCCGCACTGCCAGGCACTGCGTCTTCGTCCGCCACGCCCACTTGGTCTTCGTCACGAAATGCCGGCACAGGGTCTTCACCGACCGGCACCTGACCCCCCTGGAAGACATCACGCAGGCGGTGCGCGCCGACTTCGACACCGAGCCGGTCGACTTCAACGGCGAAGACAACCACCTCCACCTGCTGGTCAACTTCCCACCCACGGTCGCCCCGTGGAAATTGGTCAACAGCCTCAAGGGCGTATCCAGCCGCCGGCTGCGCCAGCAGTTCCCCGATCTCGTGCACCACTACTACCGCGCCAACCGGCTCTGGTCGGGCTCATACTTCGCCAGCTCCCTCGGCGCCGCACCGCTCACCGTGCTGCCCGGGTACATCGAGCAGCAGAACCAGCCAGGCTAGAGCACGCTCGGGCCTAGCCGGCCCTCCCGCGCGGCCTTCACCCCCGCCCTGAATGGCGGAGCACTGGCCCGCACCCTGGTAGCTCGCCGGGGTGCCCCGGGCGGTGAGCCGGCGCGCCAGGGCCCGGGCCTGGGTGCTCTTGCCGGAGCCGTCGACGCCGACCAGGGCGATCATCACGGGACTGGCCACGGGTCCGGACGGTACTGGGGCGGTGCAACCCGGGGCAGGCGCCCGGCGACCGGGGGCACGGGCGGGCGGAAAGCCCGACGGAAAATAATTCGCTCCGGCTGTCGGATCCCACCGGGCGGCTCCGACCCACCGGTGACAGCGTCCGCCGGGGCGCGGCCGATCGAGGAGAACCGCCATGCGAAAGATCATCTACTGGGTGCACCAGTCCGTCGACGGCTTCATTGAGGGGCCGAACGGCGAGTTCGACTGGCCCGTGATGGGGGCGGAGCTGTCCGCGTACTCCCTGGAGCTGAGCGAACGGGCCGGCGCGTTCGTGTACGGGCGCAAGGTCTGGGAGATGATGTCGTACTGGTGGCCGCGGCCCGAGTCGATGGCCGACGCGCACGGCCGGGCGTTCGCGCCGATCTGGCGGCGTACCCCGAAGATCGTCCTGTCCCGGACCCTCGAGTCGGCCGACCACGGCGCCCGGGTCATCGGCGCCGACCTGGTCGCAGGTCGCCGCCCTCAAGGCCGAGCCGGGCGGGGACCTCCTGCTCACCGGCGGCTCGGCCGCCGCCGCGGCGCTGACCGACCACGGTCTGATCGACGAGTACCAGGTCATCGTGCACCCGGTCGTCCTCGGCGGCGGTAGGCCGGTCTTCCCGCCCAAGGACCGGCTCGCCCTGCGCCTGGTCGGGTCGCGCGGCTTCGACGGCGCGAGCGTGCTGCTGCGGTACGAGCGGGCCGGCTGACCGGCGGCTCCCGCCACGCACCTCCGCCCGGCGCAGCGGCCGGTGGGCGGTGCGGGTGGCGGCGTCCGGCAGAATCGTCGGGTGCCCGTCCACGAGATCACCGACCCCGACGACGACCGGATCGCCGACTACCGCGCGCTGACCGACGTCGAGCTGCGTACCCGCTGGGAACCCCCGCACGGTCTGTTCATCGCCGAGGGCGAGCTGGTGCTGCGGCGGGCGCTGCGGGCCGGCTACCCGGCCCGGTCGTACCTGGTCGACGCGAAACGGGCGGACCAGCTCGCCGACCTCGACGCCGGCGACGCCCCGGTCTACGCGGCCACCCAGGAGGTGCTCCAGCGGGCCACCGGCTTCCACGTGCACCGGGGTGTGCTCGCCTCGTTCCACCGCAAGCCGCTGCCGAGCGCGGCCGAGGTGCTGGCCGGCGCCCGGCGCGCGGTCATCCTGGAGGACGTCAACAACCACACCAACCTCGGCGCGGTTTTCAGGGGGGCCGCCGCGCTCGGCATCGACGCGGTGCTGCTGTCGCCGTCCTGCGCCGATCCGCTGTACCGGCGCAGCGTACGGGTCAGCATGGGGGAGGTCTTCGCGGTGCCGTACGCCAAGCTCGAGCGCTGGCCCGCGGGTTTGGACCAGGTGCGGGAAGCGGGCTTCACCGTGCTCGCCATGACGCTGGCTCCGGACGCCGTACCGATCCAGCGGTTGACTCCGGCGCAGCGCGAGCGGGCGGCGCTGCTGCTGGGAGCCGAGGGCCCCGGCCTCACCGCGGCGGCCCAGTCCGCCAGTGACGTGCGGGTGGTCATTCCGATGCGGCGCGGAGTGGACTCGTTGAACGTCGCCGCCGCTGCGGCGGTGGCGTTCTGGGACTGGGGCGCGACGACCCACCGTTCGGCAGCGGGTAGCTCTGCGGGTGGTCGATCTTGAGGTCTCCGCCAGCACCGCCGGTTACGCGGAAGCCGCCGATGCGCTCGTCGAACAGTACGAGAGTGTGTCCTTCGCGGAGGTCCACCGCGACGTGCTGCACCCGTTCTCGTCCCGTCGAGCACTTCTGTTTGCATGACCATGCGGCATAGCGCATAATCTTCCTCGTGTCCAAGGTTCTCACCTCCCTGCCCGCCGGCGAACGTGTCGGCATCGCCTTCTCCGGCGGCCTCGACACCTCGGTCGCGGTCGCGTGGATGCGCGACAAGGGCGCCGTTCCCTGCGCCTACACTGCCGACATCGGCCAGTACGACGAGCCCGACATCGCCTCGGTGCCCGGTCGCGCGCTCAGCTACGGCGCCGAGGTCGCCCGACTGGTCGACTGCCGCGCCGCCCTGGTCGAGGAGGGCCTGGCGGCGTTGACCTGCGGGGCCTTCCACATCCGCTCGGGCGGGCGGGCGTACTTCAACACCACCCCGCTGGGCCGGGCCGTGACCGGGACCCTGCTGGTGCGGGCGATGATCTCCGACGACGTCCAGATCTGGGGCGACGGCTCGACCTTCAAGGGCAATGACATCGAGCGGTTCTACCGGTACGGCCTGCTGGCCAACCCGCAGCTGCGCATCTACAAGCCGTGGCTCGACACCGACTTCGTCACCGAACTGGGTGGGCGTAAGGAGATGTCGGAGTGGCTGCTCGAACGCGCCCTGCCGTACCGGGACAGCACCGAGAAGGCATACTCCACCGACGCCAACATCTGGGGCGCCACGCACGAGGCGAAGACCCTCGAGCACCTCGACACCGGCATCGAGACGGTCAACCCGATCATGGGAGTCCGGTTCTGGGACCCGTCGGTGGAGATCCCGACCGAGGATGTCACGATCGGCTTCGACCAGGGTCGCCCGGTGACGATCAACGGTAAGGAGTTCGGCAGCCCCGTCGACCTGGTGCTGGAGGCCAACGCCATCGGCGGCCGGCACGGCCTGGGCATGTCGGACCAGATCGAGAATCGGATCATCGAGGCCAAGAGCCGGGGCATCTACGAGGCTCCCGGCATGGCGCTGCTGCATGCCGCGTACGAACGGCTGGTCAACGCCATCCACAACGAGGACACCCTGGCGAACTACCACAACGAGGGCCGCCGCCTCGGTCGGCTGATGTA
>NZ_JAEVHJ010000443.1:0-4249 GCF_016802855.1 Micromonospora sp. ATA51
AAGGCCGTGCGGGCCCATCCTGACGTCACAATCATGATCGTCCCGCACGGCCACCTTCATGATCGACCCGGGTCTTTCCTCTACCGCGCACCAAGCCGTAAGCCCAGCATGACCCGAGGCCATCGCGCCCTTTCGCCGAACGGCCAGGTCAGGAGGTAGATCACCGGGTGCCTGGCGGGGCGCACCTGGCACGCGGCGAGCTCCAGAGCGGCCACGACGATGGCAAAGTGGGACAAAGCGGAAGTCTGGCGGCCTGGTGCTGATTACGCTATCGCAGGAGGTGAGCCATCATGTTGACAGATGCACAGGTGCAGGCGGCCATTCCAGCGAGCGACATGGAACGGGCCAAGCGCTTCTATCGCGACACCCTGGGCCTGACTATCTCACGGGAGGCCGAGGACGCCGTCCATTTCGAGTCCGGTGGAACGCAGTTCTTCATCTATCCCACCTCCAACGCCGGGCAGGCGCCCCACACGTTGGCGGCCTGGTTAGTCGCCGACCTCGACGCCGAGATGGCGGACCTTCGGGGGCGCGGCATGACGTTTGAAGAGTACGATCTCCCTGGTCTTAAGACGGTCAACGGCGTGGCGTCGTTTCCGACGATGCGCGGCGCCTGGTTCAAGGACAGCGAAGGCAACATTCTCGGCCTGACCCAGCCCCGCGAAGGGTAATCCCTGTAGTCGCCATCCGCTTAGGTGCGGTCACCGGTGGCAGAAGCTGGTGGCGGAGCGGCCAGGGAGCGAAGCCCACCACTTGGCCCCAGGGCAGGTCCAGTCGCCCAGACCCCCATTGCATCCAGTCGATCGCCAGCAGCCGGCCCAGCGGCACCATCAATTTGAAGTCCTGGTTGTCAATACCCCGTACCATGCCAGAAATAGACGCATGGGGCGTGAGCTGGGGTTTCGCCTGACTGCTGCATGATCGGTTCGTGACGGTTCGGTTGCTGTATCTGATCATGGTTCGGGTGTTCGGCTGGCTCGCGCTCCTCACCAGAACTGACGCCGAGAACACGGCGGAGTTGGTGGTGCTGCGGCACGAAGTCGCCGTGTTACGCCGGCAGGTCGGGCGAGTACGGCTGTCCTGGCCCGACCGGGCCGTGTTATCCGCGCTGACAAGAGTGCTGCCCCGTCGGCTGCGTGAGCACCAGATCGTCACCCCGGCCACGCTCCTGGCCTGGCATCGTCGCCTGGTCGCCCAGCATTGGACGTATCCGAACCGGCTGGGCCGGCCGCCAATCAGCGACGAAATTCGGGATCTCGTCGTGCGGTTGGCCCGAGACAATCCGCGCTGGGGACACCGCCGAATTCAAGGTGAGCTGGTGGGACTCGGCCACAAGGTCGTGCCGGCACGATCCGCCGGATCCTCGCCGCCACCAGAGTCGGACCGGCGCCACGCCGGGTCGATACCTCCTGGCGGATTTTCCTGCGCGCTCAAGCATCCGGGCTACTGGCCATCGACTTCTTCCACCTCGACACCATCACTCTGCGGCGGCTATACGCACTGGTCGTGGTCGAGGTCACCACCCGCCGGGTGCACATCCTCGGCGTCAGCGCGCACCCGATCGCGGCCTGGACCGTCCAGCAGGCCCGCAACATGGTGATGGACCTCGGCGACCGGATCACATCGTTTCGTTTCCTGATCCGCGACCGGGACACCAAGTTCGCCGCGTCCTTCGACGCGGTGTTCGCCGCCGAAGGCGTCGAGGTGGTCAAGACTCCGCCACGGACGCCTCGGGCGAACTGCTACGCGGAGCGATTCGTCCGCAGCGTCCGCTCCGAGTGCACGGACCGGATCCTGATCTACAACGAGCGTCACTCTCGGACAGTGCTCGACGAGTATGCGGCCCATTTCAACGGACACCGCCCACATCAGAGCCTCGCCCAACACCCGCCGAACCACGATCCCAGCCTCGTCATCCCGATCAACGCGCCGATACGGCGGCGACGGATCCTCGGCGGCGTGATCAACGAGTATCACCGAGCGGCCTGACCGGATCAACGAAGACGCAGATCAGCCCCGCGCAGCGAGTTCTGGCACGGTACCGGCCGCAGATCCTCGTGTTCATCCGTACCGGGATCACCAATGCCGGCTCGGAGGGCACCAACCGCTTGATCAAGACCGTGGCCCGCGACGCCTACGGGTTCCGTAACCCCGCCAACCGGCAACTACGCACCCGCTGCGCCACGTCGCTGCGCCATCGCGGCCACCTCAACCCCCGCTGACTTCACGTTGTGCCGCCAGCCACTCATCGAAGGTCGTGGGGGCTATCTCGGCGTCGGCCGCGGGCAGCAGGGCGTCGCCGGCCGCGGTCTCGTCGAAGATGCCGCCATGCCAGGTCGGCACGAGCCGGATGCTTCTGCCTTGGACAGCGAGCGTGCGGTGAGCCATGTCGATCAGGTCCTGCGGCTCGGGTCCGGCGATGTCGCGGTGGCGGCCCTGGGCGGCACCCACGGCGACCCGGGCAAGGATGTCGGCGACGTCGGCGGGGGCGATCGGCTGCATCAACAGCGGCGGCAGCTGCGCGACGCCGTCGTGTTCGACCCACCCGGCGGCCATCGCGGGGAAGTCGTAGAACTGCGTCGCGGGGACGATGGTGTACGGGATCGGCCCGGCCTCGACGGCGGCCTCCTGGGCGCGCTTGCCCGCCATGTGGGGGTTGCCGGGCACCGTGCGCACCCGGGCGATGGACAGCACGACATGGTGGACGACCCCGGCGCGCTGTTCGGCGGCGAGCAGGTTGGCGGTGGCGGTGGTGAAGAAGCCGACGGCCTCGGCCTCAGTCGCGGCGTTGATGCTGGTGGTGTCGATGACCGCCTCTACCCCGGCCAGGGCTTCGTCGAGTCCGGTGCTGGCGACGACGTCCACGCCGTGAGTCCGACTTATGGGCACGACGTCGTGCCCATCGCGCTGCAGAGCGGCGACGGTCAGAGATCCGATCCGCCCGGTGGCCCCGACCACGGCTACTCGCATGCTGGCATCTCCTTGCACATTGCGGACAACAGAGTCCATTCCGGCAACATTCAGCCTGGCAGGCCTCATCGATCCGCCGCCCGCCGCCGACCCGCCGCCTGTCCCCGCATGTAAGCACACGCCATCAGCCCGCCGGGCGGGATCCGGTCAGCTGGGTCGCCACGGCGGTGGTCTCCTCTTCCGGTTCGGCGTATAGGTCTGCCAGGGTCTTGGGCGAGCGCGCGGAGCAGGGTGCGGATGCCGTCGGCGTCGCCGAGGGCGTGCCGGGCGTGCATGGCTTGCGGTAACGGGCTTCGTTGTAGCGGGATGCAAACCGGCGGACTGTGGCGGACACTGGAGGACCGTCCAGGCAGCTCAGCGGCATTGGAGCAGCAAGCCAGCATCCCGTGTTGGTTGCCTGGGGGGCAAGTGGTCGGATCGGCCGTGCGTAGGACTATCGGGATATGAAGAATCTGGCGGCCAGTGGCGCGAGCAGCGGGCGACGCGGCCAGCCAGGCGCGAGATGAGGCCGGCCAGCTGCCAACGTGTCTAGTCGAGGAGCCAGCTGAACAACGCGTTGACCGGTGGAGTCAATGAGGAGGCGGCAACGAGGGCCGCGAGAACCGTGCTAACGATCAGGCTTCGCCGGTGCACGGAGGTCCGCATCCGGGCCGTCGGGAGCCGGGTGACGGCGACGAGCGCTGCCATTGCAGCGACGTACGGCGCTACGCCGATCACGACGATCATCGCCAGCGCCCCCAGTGCCCAGAGGCTCGGCCAGAGATTAGCGCTGCCGGTGTACTCGTCGCCCTGGTGAGGCAGGTAGAGGTACCCGGAGAAGGACGCGGCCCGGCCGAGGGCGACGCCGATGGCGCCGACGTAGACAGCGGCCAGGGTGAATTGCGCACGCGCTAAGGTCCGGCCGGACGAACCCGGTGCAGGGGTCGGATCGACATCGGCGGTCGTCATGGAGCGCATGCTAGACCCGGTCGGCCTAGCCGGCGTGCTCGACGACCTCTGCCAGTGCGGAGCAGCCAAGCGAGCAGCCAAGCCGGCGAGCAACAGCGGACGAGCGCGGACGCGGTCACCACGTCGAACAGGGCGACCGAACGGCTGACCAGCGCCCCGGGACTGACTCGTAATGCGTAGGTCAGCGTCGAGGCGAGGGCGGCGCAGCAACCGTACGGAGCGGCACCGCCCCTACCCGTGGTTGCTAGAAGGCGCGGACGACGGTGATGGTGACGTTGGAGCAGGAGTTCGCCCAGCTGGTCAGGGCGTTCTTCTCGGCGGTGTCGACGGT
>NZ_JAEVHJ010000444.1:0-4239 GCF_016802855.1 Micromonospora sp. ATA51
CCGGCGCGCCCCCGGGTGGCGCTGGCGCTGGCGCTGCCGGACGACGCCGACGCCCCCGGCCGCGCTGCGCGCGGTCGCCGAGGGCGCGCTGCTCGGTGGGTACCGGTTCGCCGGGTACAAGACGAAGCCGCAGCCGGCCCGGCGGGAGCCGGTGGCCGAGGTGCTGGTCGCGGTGCCGGACGCCGGCGACGCGACCGCCCGGGCGGAGATCGCCCGGGCGCAGACGGTGGCCGGCGCGGTCCGGCTCAGCCGCGACTGGGTGAACACCGCCCCGAACGAGCTGCGACCCCCGTCGTTCGCCGACGCGGTGGCGAGCGCCGCCCGGGACGCCGGCCTCGGCGTCGAGGTGCTGGACGAGGCGGCCCTGGCGGCCGGCGGGTACGGCGGCATCATGGCGGTCGGGCAGGGCTCGGAGGCCCCGCCGCGGCTGGTGAAGCTGACCTACACCCCGGAGGGCGGTGGCTCCGGCAAGCGGGTGGCGCTGGTCGGCAAGGGCATCACCTTCGACACCGGCGGCATCTCGATCAAGCCGGCGCAGGGCATGTGGGAGATGAAGTCCGACATGGCCGGCGCGGCGGCGGTCGGCGCCGCGATGCTGGCGATCGCGGCGCTCAAGCCCGCGGTGGCGGTGACCGGGTACCTGCCGATGGCGGAGAACATGCCGTCGGGCACCAGCTACCGGCCGGGCGACGTGATCAGCATGTACAACGGCAAGAAGGTCGAGGTGCTCAACACCGACGCCGAGGGCCGGATGATCCTCGCCGACGCCATCGCGCGGGCCTGCGAGGACGGCACCGACTACCTCTTCGAGACCTCCACGCTCACCGGCGGCCAGGTGATCTCGCTGGGCAAGCGGATCGCCGGCGTGATGGGCACCCCGGAGCTGTGCGAGCGGGTCAAGGTGGCCGGCGAGGCGACCGGCGAGCCGGCCTGGCCGATGCCGCTGCCGGACGACGTCCGCAAGGGCATGGACTCCGACGTCGCGGACATCTCCCAGGTCAACGCCGGGATGGACCGGGCCGGTCACATGCTCCAGGGCGGCGTCTTCCTGCGCGAGTTCGTCACCGACGAGGTCGCCTGGGCGCACATCGACATCGCCGGGCCGGGTTACCACTCCGGCGAGGCCACCGGCTACCTGACCAAGGGCGGCACCGGCGTCCCGGTCCGCACCCTGGTGCACCTGGTCGAGGACGTCGCCGCCAACGGCTGACGGGTACCGGACGGCATGACGGGGCGCCCCCTGCGCGGGGGCGCCCCGTCCGCGTTCCAGGCCTCAGAACAGCTCGGGGCGGCGCTTGCGGCGTTCGTTGTAGTCGCGCATGCGTTGCGGGTAGCCCATCAGGCGGACGTCGTAGATCGGGATGGCCAGCCGGTGGGCGAAGCGGCGGGCGCCCTCCGGGCCGTCGATCCGCCGCCGGGTCCATTCGCCGTCGTCGGCGATCAGCATGACGGTGGTCTCGGTGACCGTGGTCCGCGGCTCGATGTACGCCTCGACCCCCCGCCGGGTCCGGACGAAGTTCTCCAGATGGTCCAGGTCGGCGCGGTCGGCACCCCGGTCGCGGCTCGCCACGCTCGTCCGCTTCCGTCGACGGAACAACCCCACCGGACCTTCTCCTCCCCCGTGCACCATCGAAGACGGTGCCAAGAGTACGTGTCCGCGACGTGTCGTTGGGCACCTCAGTACGCGCCCTCGAGGTCGGAGTGACAAGATGACCGAGGTGGGGTCTGTCCGTGTCACCCCCGCCGTGACCCCCCGATGCAGCGACGCGACCTGGGAGTTGGACGTGAGCGAGCCGAACGAAGCGACCTTCGACATCGTCATTCTCGGAGGTGGCAGCGGCGGCTACGCGGCGGCGCTGCGTGCCGCCCAGCTGGATCTCTCCGTCGCGCTGATCGAGAAGGGCAAGCTCGGCGGCACCTGCCTGCACAACGGCTGCATTCCCACCAAGGCGCTGCTGCACGCTGCGGAGATCGCCGACCAGACCCGGGAGTCGGAGCAGTTCGGCGTCAAGGCCGAGCTGGTCGGCATCGACATGGCGGCGGTCAACTCGTACAAGGACGGCGTGATCTCCCGGCTGTACAAGGGCCTGCAGGGCCTGGTCGGCGGCGCCAAGAACATCACCTTCGTGGCGGGCGCCGGCAAGCTGGTCGGCAAGAACGTCGTCGAGGTGGACGGCAAGCGCTACACCGGCCGCAACGTCATCCTGGCCTCCGGCTCGTACGCGAAGAGCCTGCCCGGCCTGGAGATCGACGGCGAGCGGATCATCACCAGCGACCACGCGCTGACCCTGGACCGGGTCCCGTCCTCGGTGATCGTGCTGGGCGGCGGCGTGATCGGCGTCGAGTTCGCCAGCGTGTGGAAGTCCTTCGGCGTGGACGTGACGATCGTCGAGGCGCTGCCCCGCCTGGTCGCCGCCGAGGACGAGGAGTCGTCGAAGGCGCTGGAGCGGGCCTTCCGCAAGCGTAAGATCAACTTCAAGGTCGGCAAGCCGTTCGAGAAGGTCGAGAAGACCGACAACGGCGTCAAGCTGACGATTTCCGGCGGGGAGACCGTCGAGGCCGAGCTGCTGCTGGTCGCCGTCGGTCGCGGCCCGAACACCGCCAGCCTCGGATACGAGGAGCAGGGGGTCAAGATGGACCGCGGCTACGTGCTGACCGACGAGCGGCTGCGCACCAGCGTGCCGAACGTCTACGCCGTCGGCGACATCGTGCCCGGCCTCCAGCTCGCCCACCGCGGCTTCCAGCAGGGCATCTTCGTCGCCGAGGAGATCGCCGGCCAGAACCCGGCCGTGATCGACGAGGCGGGCATCCCGCGGGTCACCTACTCCGACCCGGAGCTGGCGTCGGTCGGCCTGACCGAGGCGAAGGCCAAGGAGCAGTACGGCGACAAGGTCAAGACCTACAACTACAACCTCGGTGGCAACGGCAAGAGCCAGATCCTCAAGACGGCCGGCTTCGTGAAGCTGGTCCGCCTGGAGGACGGTCCGGTGGTCGGCGTGCACATGGTCGGCGCCCGGGTGGGCGAGCTGGTCGGCGAGGCGCAGCTCATCTACAACTGGGAGGCGTACCCGGCCGAGGTGGCGCAGCTCATCCATGCCCACCCCACGCAGACCGAGGCCCTGGGCGAGGCGCACATGGCCCTCGCCGGCAAGCCGCTGCACTCGCACGCCTGATCACGACAACCGCGGCGTCCGGCGACGGGCGATGATCCCACCAGGGGAATGAAGGAGTCTGGAGAACATGCCGGTATCGGTCACCATGCCCCGGCTCGGCGAGAGCGTCACCGAGGGCACCGTCACGCGCTGGCTCAAGCAGGAGGGCGACACCGTCGAGGTCGACGAGCCGCTGCTCGAGGTCTCGACCGACAAGGTCGACACCGAGATCCCGTCGCCCGCGGCGGGCGTGCTGAGCCGCATCGTGGTCGGTGAGGACGAGACCGCCGAGGTCGGCAGTGAGCTGGCCGTCATCGCGGGTGAGGGCGAGGAGGCCGGCGCGGCCGCCCCGCAGGAGGCCCCGGCCGAGCAGGCTGAGCCGGCCGCCGAGCCGACGGCCGCCGCCGAGGGCGCGGGTCCCGAGCCCGAGCGGGAGCAGCCCGCCCCGGAGCAGCCGCAGGCCCAGGCCGCCCCGGCGCCGTCGGGCGAGGGCACCCCGGTGAAGATGCCGGCCCTGGGTGAGAGCGTCACCGAGGGTACGGTCACCCGCTGGCTCAAGCAGGTCGGCGAGACGGTCGAGGTGGACGAGCCGCTGCTGGAGGTCTCCACCGACAAGGTCGACACCGAGATCCCCTCGCCGGTGGCCGGCACCGTGCTGGAGATCAAGGTCGCCGAGGACGAGACCGCCGAGGTCGGTGCCGACCTGGCGATCATCGGCGCCGCCGGCGCCGCCCCGGCCCCGGCTCCCGCCCCAGCGAAGCCGGAGCCGAAGCCCGAGCCCAAGGCGGAGGCGAAGCCCGAGCCGAAGGCCGAGGCCCCGGAGCCCAAGGTCGAGGAGCCGACCCCGGGCCTGTCGTACAACGAGCCGGCGGCCGAGGCGGAGGTCGCCGCCCAGCCGGTGAAGGCCGAGCAGGCGGCCCAGCCAGCCGCGCCGACCCCCACCCCGCAGCGGCCGACCGCCCCGGCGCCGGGCGGCGGCGAGGAGGCGGCCGGGTACGTGACCCCGCTGGTGCGGAAGCTGGCCAGCGAGCACGGCGTGGACCTCTCCTCGGTCAACGGGACCGGCGTCGGCGGCCGGATCCGCAAG